>CAZWBV010000066.1:0-10632 GCA_964632225.1 uncultured Gammaproteobacteria bacterium
TTGCGGTGAATTGTTGTGTGATAGGGTGTTTACCGTAGTCAGCAACGATTGCAAAGCGCGGGTCGTTTATACCGAACAGCTCGGTAGTGGGGTCCACGATCATACCGGGCTGGTATTCTATGCCCAATAATTCGGCAACGTTTTCAAGGTATTGGCTTGAGCTGGGATCGGATAACCATAATAGGTTTCCGCCTTGCTTAATATAGTCGACAATTAATTGAATTTCGCCCACCAGCAGTGCGACCTGTGGCGATGCCAACACCAGTACGGTTGTGTTGTCAGGAATACGCGGTGTATTAGCCAGATTTATCGTTTGTAGATTAAATCCTTTGCTTTCGAGTTGTGTTGCCCATGCTTGTAAATCATGATTTGCCTGTCTGTAGGGACTACGTTCTCCGTGCCCTTCCATAAACACAATCCAGCGCTCTTTGCCACGCACGATTCGTTGTAACGCATTCGTGACGGCTTGCTCGGAAATTTCTTTTACATTTTCGCGTCGCCCCTGGTATTCAATAATGAGTTCCCCGTTGACTGAGATGCCAAGATCCCGGGTTTTGTCCGGTTCGGTTTCCGGGTTGATAAAGCTAAAGTGGATATCTTTTTTATTGTATTGATATAACTTAATCAGATTATTGATTTGCCGCCGCGATTTTTCATCTATCTTTGCAAAGGACGCAATAGTCACGGGGCCTTCAATGGTTTTCAATAAGGCGGTGCTGGCGCTGGACAATGAGTTACGGTTGTTGGCGCTCCAGTCTGCCTGATATGTATACCGGGTGCTTAACCAGGCAATAAGCCCGACCATAGAGAGAAACAAAATATAAAAAATAATACTTTGTATGCGTAATTGTAAACGTGATCGTTTTGTGACTAACATCTTCTACGCTGCTTTATTATTGCCGATAGTTAATTAATGCTGTAATCGATCCGCATCCAGGCGCCTAATGCTTAAAATCAGACAGGTTGAAACCAACAGTAAAAAATAAATAATGTCACTGCTGCTAAATACACCTTTTAGCATGGGTTGGTAATGGCGCAGAATGGATATATAGGAAATAACCCGGTCAGATTCACCGCCCGTCGTGCTGGCCGCATCCACAATCCACAGCAAAAGTAGTACGCCAAATGTGCTGATTGCGGCGATGGTCGGCTGCGAGCTTAACGCAGACATGTAAAGCCCGATAGCCGCAAAGCAGGACGCCAGCAAAACGAGGCCGAGTACGCAAGACATCAGTAAGCCCAGGTCCAGGTGGGTGCCGAGTAGTAATGACAGTGGCATCATCGTTAGCAATAAAATGATAATCATTGTGAATGCCAATATACCCAAATATTTTCCAAGAATAATTTCTGTCATTGAAACAGGCGCGCTAAACAATAGCGCCAGTGTTTGATTGCGCCTTTCTTCGCTTATCAGGCGCATCGTGAGAATGGGTGTGATCAACAAGAGTATGACACCTGCGGTGTCAAATAACGGTGCGACAACAATTTCAGTGACGCCAGGCGCATTGGTGTACTGCGCAAGGCTGGGTTGTATTGTGATAAATTGTTCGACATAAATCAGAAAAAAATAAGTAAGAATGAATTGCACTATAGCCAAAATAACCCAGGCGAGCGGTGATAAAAATAAACTACGAAGTTCGCGTGTTGCGATAGTGAATATCATTGTGCTTTACTCTTCCCCTCTATTGTTAAAGAACGGGTCGTCAATTCGGTTTGTCCAGCCAGTTTTGGTTCACTGCATGTTATGGCCATGAAAACCTCTTCCAGAGAGCGTCGCTGCGGCGAGAGCTCGTAAAGTCCCCAGTTTTGTTCGACCGACATGTTGACTATTTTTTCGGTCGGGTCATTTTCAGGGTCTATGTGCAGGCGAAATTGTTGTTTATTGTTCTGTTTGTCGTTTTGCTCTACGTGTAATACACCGCCGATGGCTTGCAAAGCAGGATTGCCGGGCGCCCGCTTGAAAGACAACAGCAAATAATCGCTTTGCATCTGGTTATTTAGCGTGGCGATAGACTCGGTCAACACCAGTTTTCCCTGGTTGATGATTTGCACCCGGTCGCAGGTCGATTGTACTTCAGGCAAAATATGTGTGGATAGAATAACGCTGTGTTCTCCCCCGAGTTCGCGGATTAATGTGCGAATTTCTTTAATTTGGATAGGGTCCAGGCCGACAGTCGGCTCATCGAGAATGACCACAGATGGGGAATGGATTATTGCCTGCGCAATACCGACACGTTGCTGGTATCCTTTGGATAGGTTGCCGATGAGCCTGTTTCGCACATCGACTAATCCGCAGCGTTGCATGGCGTTATCAATCGCGCTGTTTGTCTGATTTTTTTGTATTTTATTTAAACAAGCACAATAGTGTAGGTATTCATATACGGTTAATTCGCGATATATTGGCGGTGTTTCAGGCAAATACCCCAGTTCGTTTTTCGCCTGTTTGGGTTGGTCGAGAATATCGAACCCGTTGATACGCACCTGCCCAAAACTGGGTGCCAGATTGCCCGCCAGGATTTGCATCGTAGTCGACTTTCCCGCGCCATTTGGACCTAGAAATCCCAGGACCTCGCCTCGGCGCACGTCGAAACTAATATTTTCAATCGCGCTGATTGGCCCATAATGGCGTGAAAGTTTCTCAACGCTGATTAATATGTCATTGTTCATATTAGAAATTTAACACCAGTGATATAGTCACTTATGATAGTGGCCTAAACAGAAAGATCAACACCTAATATTATGACTGGATGTTAGTACTGGTGATAGTACTGATGTTAGTAAGTGCCGCCAATTTTTGTGTAATATATCTGGATAAATAAGCAGATAGCAACTTAAATAGAAACTCAATAGGTAGTTGAATAGATAATCGGGAGTTAAGTTTTCGGGATTAAGGATAAATGAGAAATCGTTATTGCAAAGAATTTGGTTTTGATTCCAGGGGCATTAAAACACGTTTACAGTTAATCGGTTTGCGCGATGCAGATCTTGAGCTATACGATACGCTGCAAAAGCAGGTTATTATGCCCAATATTGATGAAATAATTGAGAAATTTTATGCTTATATGTTAGGCCAGCCCGATATATTGTTATATCTGGATAATCAAAAATTAATAGACGGCCTTAAAAAAACCCAAACAACGTATCTATTGGGCCTGGGCAGACATTTTAATAGTGCCGGTTATTTCGAAGAGCGCCTGCGGGTGGGTTTGGCACATGCCAAGGTTAGAATACCGCCTTTTCTATATATCTGTGCGTATCACCGTCTCAGTCAGCTCATCCATGAATTCTTTCCAGAAAATATTAAGCAAAATACTGAATTGCAGCAACAATTATATCTGTTTGTTGGCAAAATAACCGCATTGGACATGTCACTGGCGATTGAAACTTACCACCGTACGCAATTAAACAAGTTGGAAAATTCGCTAGAAACATTAAGGCGGGAAGAAGATCACCTGCGTCATTTAGCAGAAACTGATTTGTTGACCGGGCTGCCAAATCACGCGCATGTTGTTGCGATGTTGGATGACTCGATAGCGAATGCGCATAGAGACAATGAACCATTATGTGTCATGATGGCGGACATCGATTTTTTTAAAAAGATTAATGATTCACATGGGCATCTGGCGGGTGATGGCGTGTTACGTGAAGTCTCAAAGAGATTACGTATGGCCTTACGTGATCTTGATGTGATTGGCCGTTATGGAGGTGAAGAGTTTCTAGCGATTTTTACCGACACCCATGTCGATAAGGCCTATGAGGTTGCAGAACGTATTCGTAAGCGCATTTGCGACAGCCCGATTAATTTACAGGGGAATTCGATAGACATTTCGATTAGCCTGGGTTTGTGCGCTTTGCACCAGGATGATGATGTTAACTCCATTATAGAGCGCGCCGATCGAGCAATGTATCTTGCTAAAAACGGTGGCCGCAACTGTTCGAAAGTGTGTATCCAAGATGCTGCTAGGCATTGACACTGGCGGCACGTTTACCGATTTTATTTTATATGACGGGCAGGCTGTGCGTATCCACAAAGTTCTGTCTACCCCGGCCTCACCCGAACGCGCTATTTTGCAAGGAATAAACGAGCTGGGTTTGGCTGCGTTATTGGACGCGCCTGCCGGGTCATTATATATAGTACATGGTTCTACTGTCGGCACGAATGCCGTACTTGAAGGCAAGGGTGTCAAAACAGCTTATATATGCAATGCCGGCTTTCGGGATTTACTGACAATTGGCCGGCAGGCGCGGCGTGAATTATACAATTTATGCCCTTTGCCGACGGTAGACCCGGTGCCGCCAGAGCTGTGTATCGAAATCGATGGTCGGTTAACGGCGGATGGCACAGAATTGACGGCGCTCTGCGATAAAAGCATTCAACAAATGCTTAAACGACTAGAGGAAACCCAGCCACAAGCGGTTGCGATCAATCTATTATTTTCATTCCTCGATAATAATCATGAGCGGGCGATTAAAAAAGTAATCCCCAAGGATATATTTGTTTCCTGTTCATCCGATGTGTTGCCGGAATATGAAGAGTATGAACGCGGCATGGCGACCTGGTTAAACGCGTGGATTGGGCCGATCATGCAAAAATATTTGTCGCAGCTCAATGCCTCGGTTAAAAATGCCAAGCTGTCTGTGATGCAAAGTTCGGGGGGTACCATTGCCGCCGACCAGACAGACGATAAAGCGGTTCATTTGCTGCTATCCGGTCCCGCAGGTGGGTTGTCGGGCGCACAATATACGGCGGGATGCTCCGGATACAAACAGTTGTTGACCTTTGATATGGGGGGCACATCAACGGATGTGGCGATGGTGGATGGTGAGCTACAGTTAACCAGCGAAGGCCATATTGGGCCTTATCCGGTTGCGGTACCGATGGTAGATATGCATAGCATTGGTGCGGGTGGCGGCTCTATCGCGTTCGTGGATGAGGGCGGGTTGTTGCGTGTAGGGCCAACCTCGGCGGGCGCTGATCCGGGGCCGGCCTGTTATGGGCGCGGTGGAAAACAGGCGACCGTCACAGACGCTAATCTGGTTTTAGGTCGATTGCGTGCCGAGGCCTTTTTAGGCGGCAATATGCCTTTGGATATAAAGGCTGCACGGGCGGTGATGGCAACGCTTTGCGATCACTTAAAATTAACCCTAGAGCAAGCAGCCCAGGGTATTATCCGTGTTGTGAATGAAAACATGGCGCGGGCGTTGCGTGTCATGTCCGTACAACGGGGTATCGATCCAACACAATTGACACTGGTTTCTTTCGGTGGCGCAGGCGGTTTACATGTGTGTGCGTTAGCACAGACGTTAAAAATGAGTCGAGCAATAGTGCCGTTGAATGCGGGGGTTTTATCTGCGTTAGGGATGATAGTTGCACCACGCGCGCGTTTTTTATCAAAAAGTCTCATGGGTTTATTGGCGAAATATGATCGTGCGCTATTGGAGCGTCATTTTGATGAATTGGTCGTCAGGGCGAGTAACGCGTTAAAAACGGAGGGCGTGAATCAACATCAGATAGTCGTCGAAAAAAGTGTTGATTTACGTTATTGCGGCCAATCTTATACGCTCAATATCACGTGGCCGACATTGATAGCGCCGTCAACGGCTGCGGCTGTTAATTCTCTTTCAATGGTTGGGTCTATAACATCTATTGCAAAAGTACTCAGCAAGTGTTTTCACAAAACACATGCGCGTTGTTATGGCCATTCGTTAGAACAGCCAATCGAACTGGTTAATATAAGAGTGAAAGTAACTGGCCCGCAAACTGAACTACCGATAAAAAGGAACAATAAACGCATAGACAAGGAACATTCTTTAAATCACACACGCTTAAATAAAATTAATGGCAGTTTGGCTGTGGTAAAAAGAGAAAACTTGCGGTTGCATGATGTAATAACCGGCCCAGCCCTGATTACAGAAGCCGTATCAACGACTTATCTGGAAACGGGTTGGTGTTGCAAAGTAGACGCAGCAAACAACCTCATTCTGGAGTTTGATTAAGGTCGTCGGCCCGCTGTCAAAACCTGGGCCTGCCTGGGTAGTGGTAACGTGCCTGTTTCCCGGTAGCGCCGATAATCATTCAAAATGTCAGTGTGATCAAACACGAGGACACCGGGAAGACGGTCTAACGTAAAAATCGCCAGATTTTTTGCATCATCTGCCGCCCTGGGTTGCCCCGCAGATTCACCTATATAAACCGTGCTTGCAGTATGGCCGCGCGTGTCGCGGCAAGGATCAGAATAGCAGCCGAGCAAGGTATTCAATGTGATATCCAGGCAGGTCTCCTCTTTGGCTTCACGTGCAGCCGCTTGTTCCAACGACTCACCGACGTCTACAAAACCACCCGGCAACGCCCAGCCGAGTGGTGGGTAGCGTCGTTCAATGAGCACAATAGGCCGGTTATGCAGGCCAGATAGCTCTATGATGATGTCGACGGTAAGTAGGGGTGTCGTGGGTTTTTTCATTTACTGGGTTCTCTTGCTTTTATAAACAATTGATTTTATAGTGAAATATTTCATTACATTAAGCAGTGTTGTCGCCTAGCCCCGTTATCCAACTGATTTATTTAGGATAATAAAAAGTGTGATGCAGGTCACAATAATTTCTAAAATAAGACTACCGGTAACACCTAGACAGTTCTATACTTACCGCCCTCAGTATTATTGCTTATAATAATATGTTTAATGGTTATATAATAACCAGGTAAAACACTAAGGATTAAGGATGGGGTAATCTAACAATAATAAGGTTGCCTTCGCTTTATTTTAGTAAGGGCAAGGATTAGATATTTGCATTAAGGCGTAAGCCATTAAGACTTATAGCCATGATAAGGGATGTTGTTTCCGGGTACGTATCCGGTTGATTCACATATTTTATTTGTTGTAATAGGAAGGGGCGTAAAATGGAATTTAATAAAATCTTCTCTGGTAAATTATCTCAACACCGACATAATTTTGGTATGGTCGAAACAGGTGAGCGGACCACACGCCCGAGGCCTGCATTGTTTGTTTTCACGCTGCTTGTGGCTGTATTGGTTGCCGGGTGCGGAGGTGGTGGTGGAGATACCCCCCTTCCTCCTGGTGGTACACCTCCTCCGGATGGTGGTAGTCCGGGTGGAGGTGGTAACCTCCCTCCCGATGGTGGTGGGTTTAATCCACCTCCCAATCAGGAGGCGTCAACAGATCCAGTACAGGCCGACCCTGGGGATTTACTTGCGGCTCGTGTGGGTGGGCTGGTGACGCTGGATGGCAGCGCTTCAAGTACATCGCTGGCGGGCCCATTAACCTATGCCTGGGCGTTTGCTGCCAGACCGGGTGCTAGCAAAGCCGAATTGCAAAACGTCACATCAGCAAACCCCAGTTTCATCGCAGATATAAGAGGGCCGTTTGCAATACAACTGGTTGTCACCTCCGCAGGTATTTCCAGTCAGCGTGCCGTCGCATTTGTTGAGGTGACCAATGACGGTGAGCCTTACACTGGGCCGAAGCTGCATACAAGAGGACTTGAACCGAAAGGATTTTCGTCCCGCTGTGTGGTGTGCCACGCTGACCCGCTTGATCCGAATTCGCCGGGAGTGGGTTGGGTCGATCCTAAAAAAGCGGGGAATCACGTCGCGACCAGTAATGTCTGTGAAGTCTGCCATTCCACCTTCGGATTTTCTGTTATTAGCTTTGTCGATCATTCAGAGGTTTTTGGCATTTGCAGCGACTGCCATGACGGGGTTTCTGCCGTCGGTAAATCCGCTTCGCACGTGCCGACGACGCTTGAATGCGATGATTGCCATAATACCACCAGTTTTCTGGAACTGGCCCTGGATGGCAGTTATGACCATACCGGTATAAAAAGCAATTGCGTTGCGTGCCACACTGGCGTTGTGGCTATAGGTAAGCATGTTGGTCATATACTTACCGACAGTGACTGCAGTGCGTGTCATATCACAGATAATTTTCAGACGGTTACTTTTGACCACAGCAATATTAGCGGCGAGTGTGCAGCATGCCATGGCGTCACCGCAGTCGGTAAGTCGCAAAACCATCCGGCAACAACTGCCGATTGCGGTATGTGTCACAATACCGAAACCTTCGTTTTCGATGTTAATAGGAATTTCGATCACACCACTGTTGTGGGAGAGCTTTGTGCTTCCTGTCACACTGATGACAATACTAATCCCAACCGTGCGACAGGTAAGTCGCTAAATCACATACCAACTACCGAAGATTGTGGTATTTGTCACTCTCCGGGTACCTTTGCATCTGGTGTGTTTGATCATGCAGGTGTCGTTGACGGTTGTGCTTCGTGTCACAATGGTGTGATTAGTACGGGTGTCACTGCCAATCATGTGCCTGTGCCAACCACACAGGACTGTGCTGTTTGCCACCTTAGTACGGACACGTTTACGGGGGCAGCGTTTGACCATGCGGGTATTGTTGATAGCTGTGCGACTTGCCATGATGGTAATATCGCAATCGGTAAGCCTAGCGGTGATATCACCAAGGACAGAAACGGCGTGATTGTGGTCAAGGTGCCAATTCATATCCCAACACAGGGTGATTGCAGTGTGTGCCATGTTGGCACAAACAGCGGCGATTTTGCATCGCCAGCATTATTTTTAGCTACTGTTCATCCGGGCATTTCGGGTGGCTGCGAAGGCTGTCACAGCAATGATTTGCGCACAATGCTCCCCGCTGCGGTTACTAAGGGTGTGGACCATCTACCAACGGACCAGGACTGTCGCTTTTGTCATACCGTGACGGCGTTTACGCCAACGGTCTTTGATCACTCGGGGATAACTGGCAATTGCGCCTCGTGTCATGATGGAAAAAATGATGCGACTGGGGCCATAGGTGTGTCGGTTGATCATATTCTCACTACGGTTGATTGCGCGGCGTGCCATAACACCGCCAGTTTTACCCCCGCTTTCGTTGATCATTCCAGTCCCGAAGTTGTGGGCAAAAGGTGTGACTCTTGCCACGATGGTGTTGCTGCAAAAGGCACGAATCCCGGTCACGTTTCGTTTCCGGCAACCCAGGATTGCAGCGCCTGTCACGTAACAGGGACTTTTGCAAACGCCGTATTTAACCATGAAGGTATCGTCGATAACTGTGCGTCATGCCACGATGGTGCGAATGCGGTCGGGACCGTTAAGTCAGTGAACCACGTTCCCACGACGGAGGATTGCGCTGTCTGTCATAACACCACGGTTTTTGCGGGTGCCAGGTTTGATCATCGCGGCATCGTTGATAACTGTGCTACTTGTCACGATGGGAATACCGCCACAGGTAAATCTACCCGCCATGTGCCAACCAATGGCGATTGCGCCCAGTGCCATGTAACCACGGGTTTTATACCGGCGACGGCCTTTGATCATGCCGGTATCGTGGATAACTGTGTGTCCTGTCATGATGGTGCATTTGCTATAGGTAAAACAGCCAACCATCCGTCGACCACCCAGGACTGCGGGGTTTGTCATACCACCAGTACCTTTACAGGCGCAGGCTTCGATCACACCGGCGTCGTGGATAATTGTGCTTCCTGCCATGTTGCTGATGGTTCGGGGACAGCACGCGGGTTCTCACCGAACCACATCCAGACGGGTTTGGATTGCGCCTTGTGTCATACTACCGCCACTTTCGTAGGTGGCACATGGGACCATCAGGGGACCATCGATAATTGCGAGTCGTGTCACAACGGCACAACGGCGACTGGCAAGTCACAGGGGCATTTTGTTACCACGCAGGAGTGCAACGTCTGTCATACCACGCAAAGTTGGGGGTTGATCAATTACACGCATGCGACGACGATCGCCGCTGTTAACTTACTGGCCGACAACCACAATCCCACCGTAGGATGTCTTTCTTGCCACCGCGACAATAGGCAGGACATTGCTGGATTCCCTGATCCTACCTATGGAACTACCTGCGCAGCTTGTCATGCAGGGGATTATGATTTCGGCGAAAGTGATCATAATGGACTTCCAGCAGATGCAGATTGCGCACAGTCTGGTTGTCATCGTGTCAGTGACCGTAATTGGGATTGATGGAGTAACATTGCAGCAAGGCACAATGAGCAGTAAATATAAGATACTGCTGAACAACACCAGAGGTGCGACTTGTATAGTATTGTTCTAATCTCTGGTTATGCTAATAACGTCGAAATGATGTATATTTACTGAGTACCGGTTGGGGTGAGCTTGCGAACCCCAGCCCTAAGGTACTATCTCCCCAGCCCCCCCCCAATGGCATTCACTTAACAAAAGGCCCCATTCACTTAAGGATTTGGTTTTCGGCTGCCTGCTAGCCCCGTGCAAATTTATTGAGTCGTAATAGGCGCCTTATTATTGCTGATTTTAACAAGCTTTTGGGGCTTCCATTTTCCTATTGGCTTTCTCGAACGCCGTTCGAAAGAGCGATTGGGACGAGTTGTTTGTCGACACGAAAATATACTCATCATTATGTGGTTAATCGTTTCGACCAATAGCGTTGCTTGCCGTAGGAGCAGGCCCTCAATATTTCTGGCGACAGTGATCAAGCAATTTTTAAAATTGGCTTTTATTGTCGATGGTCCGTTATCCGAAATACGTTGTCAGAACTCCAAATAAGCCCCCAATAAATTTCACAGGAAGTCATTAACGTGTTG
>CAZWBV010000067.1:0-10594 GCA_964632225.1 uncultured Gammaproteobacteria bacterium
CGACCGATTTTAGCAGCTGGATGAATTTCAATTCCCGTAAATATGCGAGTGAAAGTCGCCATTAAACGGGCCAACCATTTTAATTTATGACCCCAAAACCAATGATTGAGTCTATGAAACAATAACGCATGCAGCCCCGGATAACTGGTTAACACATCGAACAGATTTCTAGCGGCGGGGTCCCTTTTAAATATTATTTGAATATCTTCCCGCAAGTTATTGAATAGCACTGTATCGATTAGTAACTTATTCTTCACCCTGGCTTTAGCCAAACGAAGGTTTTTCATTAAAGAATGTGCAACTAACATAAACGTGCCCACCTCATAAGTGATTGGTTAATTTAGACAGCGCGACAAGGCCGTTTATTACATTCATTGCCATTCTTATCGCCCGATTATGTGTATTAACGTAATAACAGCGGCAACTGATTAAGAAAGGAATCAAACGCATTACAATTTTTTGCTGCCTTCATTCTCAATAATGTGCCTTCCCAGGCATTAAAAATAAATTGTGCTAATTTTTTTATATCTCGATCTTTAGGTATGTCGCCCTGTTCCTGGGCTTCTCGCAGACAATCTTCAATTAATGCCGTTAATCGACATAAAAGAAAATCGAGCTTAAGTCGGATGGGCTCATTCACATCTGCCATTTCCTGGGTTAAGTTGCCAATAAAACACCCCAATAGATACCCGCCACGCTTGGCTTTTTCTGCGCCTGACTCGAAAAACCCAGTCAGTCGCTCCAATGGCCGTAACTCGGTTGATAATAAAAACTGGTTTGTACTTGTATCCATAAACATGGCATCCAGTGCAGCCAACGCAAATTCCTCTTTACTGTCAAAGTAATTATAAAAAGAACCTTTCGGAATACCCGCCGCATTAACAATGTCTTTTACGCCAGTCCCGTTATAACCCTTGAGGTACATGATTTTTATACCTTCATCCAAAATACGGCATTTTTTATCTTCTCTTTTACAATTGCTCATTGGCCCAACCCGGTTAAACTGTACCAATAATATGACCGGTCGTCTTGTTTGTCAAGCAACAGGCCAGGATAAATGACATAGTATTTTGTTAAGGGCGGCCAGGGAAGTTATTTGGGGAAAGTTTAATTTTCTTTATGATTTATTTAGGTTTATGCAGCGCTGGTGGAAAATCGTTGTATTTCCACCGACCACTGGTTTTCATCCGCGACGAGCACCAAACAGGATGGCCCACCTTTTGTACGTTCACGTCCGGCCGCACCCGGATTAATCACCCAGGGGGACGCACTTTTATCGATCACAAGCTTATGTGTGTGCCCATAAACAATTACCCGCGCAGCTGGGTGCGTGCGACGAAGCGAGTCATGGCTCGGCGAGCTCATTCCGTGTTTATGCCCGTGTTCCACCACCAATTTTCCGCCGGGTAAATCCAACTCTGCAACGTCAGGCAAATCATCTGCTATGTGTGACTCTGTCGCAGACCACATGTGGGCATGATCATTATTACCCGCAACTGCGATAACGGTATCCCGTTGGGGTTTTAGTGCTTCCAGCACCGACGCGCTACTGATATCGCCAGCATGTACTGCGTAATCGCAAGTCGCAACGATGCGCGCAATGCGCTCATCGAGATACCCGTGCGTGTCCGAGAGAATCGCAACACGGGCATAGCGACGTGGCGACGTGGTGAACTTTGACATTTATGACAACTCCAAAACTATTGCGTGCTTTAACCCAAATTAATCATCTATATATTTTTCTATGGCTTCCTTGGCAATGGCTTGCCCACCGCAGGACCACCTGAACGCTTCTTTAAAATCAGTCGGTACCAATCTCTATTATAGCTATCGTAATCCTCAACTTGCTGGTCTTTGCGATAATCCGCCACGGTTATTTCCCGATCTTCCTTGTGCCCATTACAATGACTTTCTTCTACGATAAAATAGTGCTGTTCATCCGCCCGGGTACTGACATTTAGCATCGACATCAAGCCCATTGGGTAATAGCGACAGGAAGAAGGCCTGTCTTCGTAAACACCACAGCCATTATCACCATCCAGAAACAGGCAAACAGGCAGCTCATCTTCGGTACGCAACTTAATGCCCAGCATTCCATGCCCGTCCATCTCAAAAGGAACGTTTTGAACGGTACATCGAATTCGCCTGAACTCATTCTGGATCTCCTATATAACAAACGTTGGGGTATTGTTCTCTTATTCTAGCCGGTATTTGCCACAGTGATGAGCGGGTTCTTTTAATAAAAAAGCCCGGAAACTCTCATCCCCGGGCCAAAGGTCACATTCCTAAAATTGGTTTATTTGAACAATTTTGACTTATCAACGAGATCAGTATGGGATCGTTTAAAGCAGGTCCAGGTACTGGTTTTCTTATCGTATACTGAATTCACGAAACATTTCCAGTTTTCTTCGTCCACAAAGTTTTTGTCGGTACGGTAGTAAAAACCAGGATAACGCGACTCTTGACGGAACTGAATGTGTTTCATATGCGCTTCAGCGGTAAGAATACGATGGTAATTTTCCCAGGCACGTAATAACTCGTGCAGGTCTTTGGCGCGCATTTTCAATACGTCCTCTTTCAACATGCCGAGCTTTTCTTCTGCAACAGCTAACATTTTTTCATTTGTATTGTAATAAGTCTTGACTGGCTGATAAATATCAGCGCCCAACTGATCAACATCGGTGTCCAATTCAGGTTTGTAATCTTTATTGTCGATTACGTACTTCACCATGGCTTTGGCTGCAAGGCGACCTTCAGCATGTGAACCTGATGAAAACTTGTGGCCTGATGCGCCAACACCGTCGCCAGCGGTAAACAGGCCCTTCACTGTTGTTTGAGCGATAACCCCAGTTCCAACCACTGGGTAAGTGATCTGGAATACCCTCACCCAGCTATAAGACTCACCATTGATCATGATTTGCCACTTACCGGAACGCACTGGTTTGCCGCCGTCTTTTAGTGGCGTTAAACCTTTTGAACCATCATGACGCTCGCCATTCTCATCCATTTTCCAGATAGGCAAACCCCATTCTTCAAACAAGTGTACAGACTCATCCACATGACGGCCCAAATCGTAAGACAGATCATCACGGGTAATGCCCATCAAATCGTTTGAAACCATACGCGCATAATCCGCTGGATCAAGGTCCGTGCCTAAATAAGTATTAATTGCTGACAAACCTTGCGCAACCGCACCTGAGCGATCCATCACCGCTTTATCAACCAATTTAACTGAAATATCTGTACCGCCTTTTTTAGCTGCGTCTATCCAACGCATAATCTCATAGCCCGCTCCACAACACGCCATGCCGCCGCCGATCAAAAGAATGTCCACTTCTTCCTCTATTACTTCTGGTGTAACTGGTATTTTTATTTTGGTAAAGCTATTTCTTTGGTAGAGCTATTTGGTAAAGTTATTTGGTAAAGTTATTTGGTAAAGTTATTTCGCAGAATGACCAAACATTTTAACCTCCACATTGTCTTCTGTAGACAATCCCTCGTAGTACGTTCTGAGAATGGTTAACACTTCGGGCCGGCTAAAGTGATCAGGCACATCGGCCCCCTCAGACAACATTTTTCGTAATTTAGTACCTGACAACAATAACCGCTCAGACGCATCGTGCGGACAGGTTTTCATTGAAGACATGCCCTCGCATTTATTACACCAAAAAGTCCAGTCGATTTTAAGCGGTTGCGTCTCTAATGCACCCTCAGGAATCGTGTCAAAAATATCATGCGCATCAAATGGCCCATAATAATCACCCACACCCGCGTGATCTCGCCCAACGATTAAATATGCACAACCGTAATTCTGTCGAAATAAAGCATGCAATAACGCTTCGCGTGGACCGGCGTAACGCATATCCAACGGATAACCCGCCTGCACGACAGTGTTATCCACAAAGTAATTTTCCATCAACGTATCAATAGCATTAGTACGTACTTCGGCAGGAATATCGCCGGGCTTTAATTTTCCTAATAAAGAGTGCACTAACACGCCATCGCATATCTCAATGGCGATTTTAGCGAGATACTCATGAGAGCGATGCATGGGGTTTCTTGTCTGAAAAGCAGCGACTTTTACCCAGCCTTTTGCTGCAAATAATTCACGAGTCTGTGCGGGGGTTAAATAGGTATCCGGGTACTGCGTGGGAAATTCACCTTGCGATATCACTTTAATCGGACCCGCTAAATTAACATCTCCCTGGGCGGCCACCATTTTAACGCCGGGATGTTCTTCATCGGTGGTTTTATATACCTGCATACACTCATGCGCTTTATCAATTGTGTATTTTTCTGTCAGCGTCATCGTCGCCAGTATTTCGTTACGTTCGGCATCAAACAACGCAATGTCTTCGCCTTCTTTAATTAAATCTGCGGTTGCCTGGTCAGTGGACAGCGTGATCGGAATCGGCCAGAACAAGCCGTTGGCCATTTTCATGCTACCACAGACCCCGTCCCAATCTGACCGGGTCATAAATCCATCCAGTGGCGTAAAACCACCAATCCCCATCATAATCAGGTCACCGGCCTCGCGTGAACTAATATTCACTTTCGTAAGAGATTGCGCACGTTTTTGTTCCGCTTTTAATGCGCTGCCTTCAAGCAACAAAGGCTTGAGTTGAGTACTGCCATGCGGTTTAACCAATTCGGACATAATTGATACCTTTGATATACCTATAACGTGAGTTTATTCTAAACGATCAAACAACCGACTCAGAGGCATTTCGTTAGTGAAGGTTTAACACCTAATTTATTCCTTTCACAGCTAATTGCAAAACAGATTCCCTTCCCCTGGCATAAAATTCTTTTATAAAAATTACTTATGCAACTGTTTTTCCCTAACCCGCATTTCTCACAGGGGGACACAACCTCGCGTGGAGATTTGGGTTCACATAGGGGTTTTGTGACGGAGCGCAATACACGTCGTATTTCCGACTGAACAAAATCCCTTGTGGATTCAAAGATCAAGTGAGGGTTTGTCATCCCAGTGAGAAATGCGGGCTAAACCTGTGCATCTCATTGGTTAGTTTCAACGCTGCCATGATATTTATCCGATCGCGTTCAAGGCGCTCACTTTCAGTGTAAGGTAATTCAGGAGAGTGGGACGATTGCTGGATTTCTTGTTGCACGGCGCCCATTTTTTCCACTGCCGCAGGTAGATCGAAATACAAGCGATTATTTTTGCTCACGATGATCGCGTGCTCAATCACGTTTTGCAACTCTCGCACATTACCGCGCCAGGGATAAGCTTGTAATTGTTTTACATTGATTTGAGTGAGGCGCGATTCAGGTCGATTAAGTTTTTTGCATGTCAATTGGATAAAATGCTGGGCCAGTAAAGATATATCCTGGGCACGCTCCCGTAGCGAAACAGCTTTGATCGGAAAGACATTCAGACGAAAATACAAGTCTTCGCGAAATCGTTGCGCTTCAATATCATCTTTCAATTCCCGGTTAGTCGCAGCAATCACTCTTACATCTACAGTCCTGGTGCGTTCGCCGCCGACGCGTTCAAAGTCGGTGCAACCAAATCAATCTGGTTCATTAACTGCTTGATAGCTGGGCTTTCCCCTACGATGCCCTTGAAGTTATATGTACTGCGAATTTCTTCCTGCAAATACAGATTCTCTGCTTCAAGTTGTTGCTTCATTCGTTCAACTTCATCGTAGGCCTGTTGCAATGCCTGTTCGGTCTTTTTTCTTTCGCTGCTATCCTTGAATACTACAACAGCACCCACGAGTTGGCTATCTTGATAAATAGGTGTGCTTGTATACTCAACTGGAAAAAAACTTCCATCTTTGCGCCAAAACACTTCGTCATCCACATGGCAAGACGCATATAACAACGCAACTTTAATAAACTCACTACTACTTTTATATCAACCACTAAAGGAGAAAAGCCTTGTCAAAACTAACACTTTACCGCCACGCATTATCTGGACACTCGCACCGTGTTGAGGTATTTCTTTCCATTCTGGGTTTAAAAGCAGACATCATTGACATCGATTTAATGAATGGTGAACACAAAAAACCTGAATTCTTGAAAAAGAATATCTTTGGCCAGGTGCCGGTATTGGAAAATGATACTGTTACAATATCAGATTCAAATGCAATCCTTTCATACCTCGCAACTAAGTATGATGCTAGCCATAGCTGGTTACCGATTGAGGCGACCAAGTTGGCTGAAGTACGCAATGTATCTTTGGAAGAATACCCAAATATACAAGCCTGGCTAAAACGATTTGAAGTATTGCCCGGTTTTATACCAATGCAAGCAACAAAAATTGGCCTAGCGGCCTAAAGTAATTTAAACAAAGGGTCCCCATTAAAGGCGCGATTAAGAATGAACACGATTAATCAATCTACATCGCCCTTTGATGGCTCACCATTCCATAAAGGCGAACAAGATATACAGTCACGCCTGGGTGTACGTGACAAAATGGAACGCTTTGGCAAGCATGTCATTAAAGACTTTATGCCCGATGACGATCCCCGATTACCTGGGTAATTTTCATTTTAATACACTGGGTAATTTTCTGCTAAATCCAAAAGCTGGCTTACTTTTTATCGACTTTGAAAATGGGCATATACTCACTCTCACCGGCACTGTCGAAATATTATGGGATTCACCAGACACCAACTACTTTGAGGGTGCTGAACGACTATGGCAGTTTCGTATTGACCACGGCCATTGGATAAAAAATGTATTGCCGCTCAGATGGAAACTGGGCGAATATTCATCGAACTCAGCGTTAACAGGCACATGGGTTGAAGCGGAACAATTAAAGAGTGCTGAGGAAAAAAGAAATCAGTGGCGCTCCTATGATGTTGTTAACGTTGTCGAAGAAAGTTCAATCATTAAATCATTCCACCTAAAACCTCATAGCGGTATACAGCCAAGCTTTAAGGCCGGTCAGTTTTTAACAATGAAAGCAAACGTCGATGGACAAGACCTGATTCGTACCTACACGGTGTCAAGTGCACCGGCTGATGAGAACTACAGAATCAGTGTTAAACGCGAATCCTCAGACGAAGAAACCATACCAGATGGTCTATTTTCAAATTTTATTCATAACAATATATCTGTTGGCGATGTTATTGAAGCAAAAGCACCTTCTGGTACATTCACTTACGATGCCTCAATTGAACGCCCTGCTGTGCTCATTTCCGCTGGCGTGGGTATTACACCGATGGTGTCGATGGCGCGCCACACCTTGATAGAAGGTGTAAGAACCAGATTCGTCAGGCCATTAACACTCATCAGTGCAGCGCGTAACAATGATCAACGCGCCTTTTTTGATGAGATTAATGAACTTTCCAATAAGTCAGATGGATACGTTCGGTCTTTTTGGGTTTTGAGTCAGATAGAAAAACAAATGACGCCCGGAAAAGATTACCATCACAAAGGCCGCATATCAAAAGAGTTGTTGCAGGCAATTCTTCCCGTTGACGATTATGATTTTTATTTGTGCGGACCGCAGCGCTTTATGCAATCAATCTATAGTCTGCTACGAACACTCGGCATCAGCGATGCACGAATATATTCAGAAGCTTTTGGCGCTACCTCAATAACCAGAAATGAAACATCGTTAGGAGCAGGACAAGCGTCAAAAAAATTTATAAAAATACCAGTGGCGACTGAAGCGATCGTTGAGTTTAGTGATTCCAAAGTAGAACAAGCATGGTCAACAGGCAGCGCCCATGGGATTACAGACCCATAACCCTAACCAGACAACCCAAGCCACCCATCCAATACCGCATGCAATGCACCTACCCCATCAGATCTCAAAGACGAAAACAATTGAACCGTCGCCGCAAACTCATTTTCCCTCAACCAACGCCCCACTTGGTGAACAGCCTCTTTCGACGGCCCTCTTTTTAACTTATCGCCTTTAGTCAGCACAATATGAGCAGACAGATTATGGCGGGCACACCATTCCAACAGTTGAATATCATATTTTTTTAATGGATGGCGCACATCCATCACCACCACCACCCCCTTAAGACATTCCCGTTCAACAAAATAACGACTCAACAATGCCTCCCATTTTGCTTTTATCTTACCCGGCACAGATGAATATCCATAGCCCGGTAAATCAACAATATAACGGCAATCGTCTATTTGAAAAAAATTCAAACTTTGTGTCCTGCCGGGCGTCTTACTCACTTTCGCCAGTTTACTTTGGTCTGTCAGGGTATTGATGACACTGGATTTTCCCGCGTTCGAACAGCCAGCAAATACGACCTCATATTGGCTATTACGGGGTAATTGTTCCATACCCATGACGCTTAATACAAAATTTGTGTTTCGATACAACTTGTTCATAAGAAATACTTATTTATTAACTTGTCTATGCCTAGTACCATACACTGTAATTAATTGAACATACTTCAGGTGCCACGCGTTGATATATCAACAAGATACATGCGCCCTGGTGGGCAAACATGGATATTTACCGTAAATTAACGTTATTTCTATTATTAATTCTAAGCACGCTGACAAGCTTGGCTGCAGGAGACAGGAATGCAGGGAAATCGAAAGCCATTCATTGCCAGGTTTGTCATGGTAAAAACGGCTTCAGTTTTAACCCGCTGTACCCCATTCTCGCCGGACAACACGAAGAGTACATCATCAAGCAACTGAAAGATTTTAAAGCGAAAAGACGCACTAACCCAATAATGAACCAAATCGCCGCACCATTAACCGCTCAGGATATGGCAGATCTAGCCGCTTTTTTTCACAAGAGCGGCAAAAGATGAAGCCTTACAAAATCTGAGGCAGGCTCCCGATCACTTTCTTCCAGGGCCAAAATAGTAATTGGAAAAAGTAGCCACATCCGAACTAACCCGCCGGAACAAGTGGTCCAGGCTCACAATTGCATGTTCAAGAAAATTAACCGCAATATAAGGGTGTTCGACGCGTAAACGCTCATACATCGCCCGTGACAGCTTAAGTAACTGCGTGTCATCCATGACTGCGCGGGCACTCACGGAACGCGGACTACGATCAAAAAAAGACATTTCACCGACCAATTCACCCTCTTTCATTCTGCCTACCTCCGTCTCCTGTCCACCCTCCTGATAATAAAGCACTGCCTCTCCTTTTATGACAAAAAAGAGCGCTTCGCCGACTTCGCCAATGTCTGCGATCACAGCGCCCTTTTTAAATTCGACCAGGTCGGTGTAATCGAGCAACGTTTGGACTTCCTTAATAGTCAGCGACTCACACAGGTATTGTTGGTTTAAGAATGAAGCCAGATCTATTTTTGCTGTCATGTGTAATCCTCTTACGAATGTCCTCTCTACAACCTTGATCATAAATCATTAGGCGACAATCTGATATTGGAAAATGTACCTGCGATGCGATGTTGCCTTAAACAGGAATATTGGCTACGCTGGCCCAAGTTACGGCTAAACTAAACATAGCGAAACTAATCAATATATAGCTAAACGAATCAAAGCAAAACTAATCAATGCGAAACATGGAGTTAGTAAATGAAATTAACTATTTTTAGACCTTTTCTGGGTATATTGGGCGCATCCTTACTGGGTTTGTTCGTTTTTTCGCCTCCGATTTATGCCGCCAGCTTTGTGGAAGGGCAACATTACGAAGTCGTTTCGCCACAACAACCGACCTCAACCGGGGGGAAAATCGAGGTAGTTGAAATGTTCTGGTACGGCTGCCCGCATTGCTACGAATTTGAACCCTTCGTCAATCGTTGGCTAAAGAAAAAACCAGAAAATGTAGAATTTATCCGCATGCCAGCGATTTTTCGGCCTGAATGGGCGCTGCATGCCAGGGCGTTTTACACAGCGAAAGTACTGGGCGTGCTAGACAAAGTACATAACGCGATATTTGAAGCTACCCATGAACTCAAACGCCCGCTTAGCACAGAGACGCAAATGGCTGAATTTTTTGCAGAGCAGGGCGTCAAAAAAACTGAATTTTCAAAGGTTTTTCGTTCATTCGCCGTTGAAAGCAAAGTCCGACGTGCGATGGACATGAGCCGCCGATACGGCATTAAAGGTGTTCCATCGGTCATTATTAATGGTAAATACCGCACCGGTGGCCATATGGCTGGAGGCAATGCCAATGTATTCAAAATAGTAGATTATTTAGCCGAAAAGGAAGCAGCCAAAGCAAATTAAGGCGATAACAGCGATTATATCATTCACTTATTTTGTGGGTTACAATTGGACAGGACTGTCTTTTATCCTCTAAATACAAGGAGTTGTATTCGAAATACCTTATCATACCCAGTATACCAATGCCTTATATTAATGGCGGACCGGGTAATAAACTATTTCTAACTATCTGCCAATTTACCCCGATAACCACTGATAATAGGGCGGTGTGATCCCAAATTAGAATTGTACGCTCAATGGGGAAACTACCGGATGAATTGTTCATCCCAGATAATGCCCCCGAAACAGGAAGCACTAAACGAAAAAAATGACCGCTGCCGCAAATAGACAGGATCTTCACGCCAGCCCACAGCCTGAGAGAACGCTGCGATTGCTTAGCTATAATATTCAGATCGGTATCGGCGGTAGTCGCTTACGCGATTATTTCACCCAAAGCTGGAAACACG
>CAZWBV010000068.1:0-2158 GCA_964632225.1 uncultured Gammaproteobacteria bacterium
TTACAGCCCAACACCCTTTGCATTTTTGATTAGCAGTGACTTTTTCGTAAAGATTCAAATCTTTGAGCATTTGTGACCCATAAAATTTAAAAATACCTTCAGTTAACGGGTTTGGATGAGACTGAACAAGATCGTCCCGGCCTAAATCTTCCGGCCCGGTAATATTTTTCGGATTACCAGCGGCCACCATTAATTCCAGTTTGTTATGGGTGTAAATCATATAATTTTCCATAATGCCTTTCTTATTTAGTTTTTTTAAATGCTTGAGATTTACACTCGCGAATAAATCAGGGTTTTGAGCCGTTTTAGAACCGTTAATTTCTCCCTGTTTCAGAATTTGGCCTTTAAGAATTTGACCAGGTGGAATCGTTTCTACATAAATAGTTTTAATATCTGAGTTTTTACTCTGAAAGTCATTTATCAATTCTTCCATTACCATGAATTGGTTACCTGCCAAATACATTACCAATTCAGACGTGTACGAGTCACCTATCTTTCCATATTCAATACCGCCACTTGCATGAAATGTACGGTAATCCTTACTGTGGCCCGCATCTTTTGTCTTTTCTCCCATTGACGTACAGGCTGCTGTCAGCGTAACAATCGAACTTATCGCAACTATTGATCTTAGAATTGGGTGCATAATTTCCTCGATTTTCTATTGAATAATAAAGTGAATATGGTGAGTAGTCAGTATAGTAGTTAGAAAAGAATGTGTTTGGTCGCTAGTAATAATCCGCCGATGTTTACACAAAATGAAACAAAACAACTGGCCAGAAATCTCGTTATTGACAATCCTGGATAAATCACCCTGAACACCCAGCGCCTACGCAAATTCAAATAATCCGCTCATAACATGTTGTTTTTATACAATCGTTATTTTTTGATTGGTAAACAACCACTAATAATCTGCTACTCTTTGCCAGCCAAACCGCAGTGTGATTTTGCTTTAGCTTAACAAGCTCGTTAGACTGGTCCACTGAGATGCACTTGAACTCACACATCAAATTGGCGACCTTTTCCTTTCCGCCTGACGTAAACTTTGATAGGCAGCAAAGCCTTTAGAGGATTGAGCTAAAGGATAAAAACATGGTATGAATATTAAAGAGAAAATAATAAAAAGCCAGTACATCCTGTACAACCAGGATTTAACGAACAACATCAACGAACCCTTATTTAACCCCACCTTGTTACAAGAACACAAACTAATTACCGGACAAGCTAAGGGGCGAGGTATCACGTACTTCTTTACCAAAGAGGGTCAGCAGCTCGTTCTTCGCCATTACCGACGTGGCGGCTATGTCACTAAATGCGTTGTCACCAGGGGAAATGAGGATAGGTATTTTTGGACAGGCCACCAGCAGAAAACCCGTGCCTGGCAGGAATGGCATTTATTGGCAAAACTGATTGACTTAGGCCTGCCCGTCCCCCACCCCTTTGCGGCCCGCGTTTCGCGCCAGGGGTTATTCTATACCGCCGATATCGTCACTGTATTGATTGAAAACGCCGAGCCACTTGGTGAAAAAATCGCAAAATTACCTTTGGAAAAAGAACAGTGGAAAAATATCGGCAAATGCATACGACACTTCCATAACAAAAATATTTATCACGCAGACCTGAACGCAAATAATATATTGTTAGCCAATAATAAAATATACCTGGCTGATTTTGATAAAGGCAAAATTAAAACCAACAGCAGTCAATGGAAAAACAGTAATTTAAGTCGATTAAAAAGATCACTTAAGAAACTACAATCCATTAATCAACACTTTCACTTTACCGAAAGCGATTGGATAACATTGCGAACTGCCTATGATGGCACGCTTATATAAGGTTCCAATTCTTGCATATATTGCTCTGCGACACCCTGAAACTGAATCATTAATTGTTTTGCATTGGCGCCCAGCTTTTCGCAGTAGGCGGGATCGGCTAATAGCTGTTTAAACGTACTCGATATGTCAAAATCTTCATTTATCAATAACGCGGCCTCATGATCAAGAAAAAGCGCCGCCTCATCCGCGAAATTAGTCATAAACCGCCCAAACACAATAGCCTTACCCAAGCTGGCAGGTTCGAGAATATTATGCCCTCCCACATTTACCAAGGAACCACCCATAAATATAAATTTCGCTTTTGCCATAAAACCAGTCAATTCACC
>CAZWBV010000068.1:2168-10563 GCA_964632225.1 uncultured Gammaproteobacteria bacterium
CAAATAAACTTTTGTATCATTATTCACTACCTCGTTTTTGCTTCGAATAGCGATTTTGTCAGTTAGGCCAGACAATTTTTGCAAAATAACAGCTAACCTTTTCGGGTGGCGAGGCGCAATTACCAATAAATTATCTGCTGTATCAATTGACAACCAAGACGTTAATATCACCGCTTCCTCATCGGCATGAGTCGAAGCAGCGAGTACGTAAGGTCGCGTTAATAAATCACATGGCGCTCCTGTCACACCTTCCTTTTGATAACTTTCTTTATACGAAAACTTAATATTACCCAGTGATCTTACGTTTTCGACTGGCGCGCCTAACTGAATAAAACTATCCCTGTCAATATCTGAACGTGCAAGTATTACGGTCGGCATTTTCAAAATCACTGCATAAAGGTTTCGCAACCATTGCCCCGTATTCAGAGTACGTTTTGATAATCGCCCATTTATAATGACAAGCGGTATGTTACGCCGCTTACATCGAAAAAATAAATTTGGCCATATTTCTGTTTCCATAATAATTGCGCACTGTGGTTTTGTTGCGTTAATAAAACGGCGAACTGCGCCAAAACAATCAACAGGTAAAAAGCAATGAAACATGTTTTCTGATATTTGAGTGCAGGCAAATTTTCCGCCAGTTGGCGTAAATGTAGTAATCAGAATGGGTGTATTTGTAAAACGTTGTCGCAATAATTTAACCAGAGGAAGAACAGCATTCACTTCCCCTACAGAAGCCGCGTGTATCCAAATAGAATGATTGGGCAACCGGGGATATGAAAAACCAAGTCGTTGAAAAAAATAGCGCTTATCCCGGACAATGATTGATTGCCAAAGGGTATAAATAACAATAGGCAAGCCAAGCAGATAAACAGCTAAATTGTAAACAAGCAATATCCGGCGACATTTTTTGATTTTTATTTTCATTGATACTCGCCCTGAATCAATTAGGAAATAGCTGGGGGGGGTTAACTAGAAGTCTCTCTACTTTTTACGGCGCCTTTTTTTAACATTATAAACAGGCGGCTCGCCTTCTGGTCGCGTCTTGAACCGACAATGCACCCACAAATATTGTTTTGGTACTTTTCTTACCTGCTCTTCGATAACTTCATTTATTCGCCTGGCATCCAATATCTCGTCACCACATGGAAAATTTTTCAATGCGGGTAACAAAGTAAGTTTGTAACCTTTATTGTTTTCAAGACGTTGCGGAAAAAAAGGCACAACAAGCGCCCCGGACAATTTGGCAAAACGGGCCGGTGCTGTCAGTGATGCGGCCATTACTCCCATAAAAGGCACAAACACACTGTGGCGCGCACCAAAGTCCTGATCAGGGGCATACCATACAGCCTCATTAGCCTTCAAACTGCGGATAAAAGCACGCACATCGTGGCGCTGAATAGCACGCGCGTAATTTTGTTCGCGGCATTGCTTTAACACTGCCTCATAGAATTCGTTTTTACTGCTTCGATACGTCACGCTAAATTTTTGTGATAAGGAAAGCAAACGCCCGCCTATTTCCAGGCAGGTAAAATGCCCGCTTAATAAGATAACGCCTTTTCCCTGGCGTAATGCGTCGCGAAGATTCTCCAGGCCTTCCACCTGACATATCTTCCTTAACATGTCGTCTTTTCCCCACCAGCTTAATGCAATTTCAAACAATGATTTACCGAGTGAAATAAAATTGTCTTTCACAAACTGCTTTTGTTCCTGAGCTGATAGCTCTGGAAACACAAGACTGGTATTTGTTTGCGCAATCTGCCTGCGTCTCGCCATAACATAATATAAATATCGACCAATAATCGAACCCACATTCATTTGTAATGAATAAGGCAATCTCGTCGCAACTCTAAGCAAGCTAACACCGATTATCGGCAACCAATTACGTGGATGAGAATGTTTTGCGAAAACAGACATGCTAGCATGCAAATTATTTTCGTTGTTCAAAATCAGAAACCCTGAATAAATAATATTTCATGTTGCTTAATCTGGAAATATATAGAGAAACGTGTTGACTATAGAAAAGCTAACGAATCATCCTGGATATTTCCCTAAAATGCACATGCTTTGCATCTTTTAGCCACTCAAATAATACAGATTCCATATTTGATATAACACCATTACACTGACGAATCCGTGCAAGTGCATTGTCCTTATTCAAGCCAGATCGTGAACACACGGCATCTTGTACTATAAATACATCTTTACCAAAACTGATTAAATCAATCGCGGTTTGTAAAACACAAACATGCGCTTCGATACCACACAGAATAAATTGCTCTCGTGTTGATTGCGCCAACTGACGCTTGAAGTCTTCGGCACCCACGCATGAAAAGCAAGTCTTTTCAAACACAGGTTTATTTTCTATAGACTTTCTCAATACTGCGTCGGTCCTACCCAAGCCTTTGGGATATTGCTCAGTCACAAAAACAGGAATATTTAATAACGACGCCGCAGTAATCAAAATATTGGCATTTTTAATTACCTGCTCTTTTTCACCAACCTGCATCGCACCCAATAACTTGGATTGCATATCAACAACAACTAGCTGGCTATTATTTTGCTGGCAAAGCATTACGCTTGTTGAATATTAGAATAAGACAGTTTAACGCAGCCAATCATTGATCAGCTTCAAATCAATCGTACTCAACGAACCAGCGGCAAGTTTTAAGCGAAGAGTATTTAGAATATAATTATAACGTGACTCAGCGTAATTACGCTGAGAAGCATAAAGAAAAGTACGTGCATTCAGAACGTCAACCGTGGTACGAGTCCCCACTTCGAAACCAGCCTGGGTCGCATCAAGTGCGCTTTGTTGTGAAACAACCGCCTGTTTAAGCGCTTTCACCCGGCTTATACCCGCTAACACACCAAGATAGGCGTCGCGAACACCGCGTACCGTTGCCCGGTGCTGCCCTTCCAGGCTCTGGATTGATTGCTCCAAACGATGGCGGGCCGCAGCCACACGGGAACTGGTTGCACCACCCTGGTATATACTCCAATTGAATTGCAGCGCCACGGATGTACCGATGGACTCCGTTGGAAAAGAATTGCTTTCCAGTCTGTCGGAAAAAGTGCGGTTACCAACTAAATCAAGTGTAGGGTAGTATGTACTCTTTTGGGTTTTCACATCACTGCGCGCAATATCTACGGAAAATTTTGCGGAAGTTAGCTGTAAATTTTGCTGCAAAGCCATCTCTCCCCACTTATCGATATCAGAAGGGTTGGGTTCCACCAAAGGCGTATCTTTTGTCAGAACAGAAAAGTCTGTAAAATATTTTCCGGTAATTTCTCGCATCGCTTCATGCGCATTCGCAACACGATTTTCCGCATTGACCGCATTAGCGATTGACAGATCAAAACGTGATTGCGCTTCATGTACATCGGTTATTGCGATCAAACCGACGTTAAATCGTTGCGTTGTCTGCTCCAACTGCCGACCTATGGCTTCTTTTTCTGCCCGGGAAAACGTCAAATTATCCTGTGCAGCCAATACCTCAAAATACTTATCTGCAACGCGTATCATTAAATCCTGTTGCGCAGCGTTTAGATCCACTTCTGCCTGGGCAATAATGAAGTCTGCCTGCCCACTTTGCACAAACGCGTCATACTAAAATAATGGCAGCGTTAGACTTAAATGATAACCACTGGTAGGAAAACTATCTGTCGTGGTTCTAAACCCACTTGGCTCACCCGTATCAGGGAATGTGACCTCATTATTATTGTTCGTCGCATTCGCACTCAAAAATAACGACGGTAAAAATCGCGCTCTACTTCGCGGCCGGGCTTCCAGGGATTCCAGCCTGGCGGCTTGTGCACGTTTTAATTCCGGATCACTGCTAATTGCGAGTTCATAGACTCCCATCAGATTCGCACTGAAACCCAATGACGGCAAAAGCAGCATGAGCAACAAGCTAGCAACAGGGCCAGCCTTTTTTAAATTCAACTTAACTTGAAAGAATACTCGCATCATCACTTAATCATAATTCCTTAAAACATGGTTCCTTAAAACATGGTTTCTTAAATATGTTGCCGTGCCTGTATCTACATCTACCGTCCAGGCATTCATTCCAACCATTACCCTACAAAAATTTTACAATACAAAGCGCTGAGGTTGTATAGCATTCAATAACACTGGCACTTGCGTTTCCATTAGACATTCCTGTGACCACTCAATATCACTGATGCGCGTTACTAAAACGCTTTCCATTACCGGCAAATCACCCACAATCACATATAATCGTCCACCCACCGCCAAGGCTTGCTTGAAACTATCTGGCAACACCGGTAATGAGCCCGTCACCGCAATCACGTCATAGGGCGCGTTCTTATGCCAACCGGACGCGGCATCACCCACTTCCAGAGTCACATTTTCAATTTTATGATTTGTGAGATTTTTTGCCGCCTGCGCACTCAATTCGGAAAAATATTCAACACTTTCAACGTGGTTCGCCAAACTGGCCAACAGAGCCGTCAGGTAACCCGTACCCGTACCCACCTCCAGCACTTTGTCGGTCGACTTTATATTTAATGCCTGTAACAGCTTTGCCTCACCAATAGGCGTCAGCATAATTTGCTGATGTTCCAGAGGTATATTAATGTCGGCAAAAGCAAGGTTGCGATACGCTTCGGGCACAAAATCTTCTCGCGGCACTTTTGATAAGACATCCAAAACACGTTGATCAAGCACGTCGGCCGGACGAATTTGTTGCTCGATCATGTTAAATCGAGCTTGTTCGGTATCTACATTAATCACTGCATGTTCCTAACTAATCCTTAACCAGAAGCCGACAGATTAAGCGGTTTGGGCCTGTGTAGCAAGCACTAGGAGGCTGTTAAACACATTATTAAGACCCGGAAACCTTGCAAAACTGGGCCATTTGGGCTAGGGTCAACAATACCAGCTAGGGGTGCGTAACCTTTATAAATCATTGTTTTAAAAAAATTTTATTTCTACTTTGGTTTTATTGAATGCGCTGAGAACAAACCCTTTGAACCTGATCCGGTACCTGATCCAACATGGCGGAGTAGGAAAGCTTAGCGAAAGACAACCCTTCCTGTCTCCTTCACAAGCTCGTCCCACCGCACACAAAACAAGCTATATAAGTTTAAGGACAAGAGAGAGAGTGTATGAGCGCAAATCCAGAGAATTTTCTAAATAAAACAGCAAAAATTAACCCCACTGCTGTTCAGGCATTACCCAATTCAACAAAAATTTTTGTCCAAGGTAGTCGAAAAGACATACAGGTCGCAATGCGCGAGATCAGCCTGACAGATACCCCTCTTAATAACGGGGATTTTGAAGAAAACCAGCCGATCACAGTCTATGATACGTCTGGCCCTTATAGCGACCCCAATGCGGAAATCGATATTCGAAAAGGCCTCAATGAAATACGTACAACCTGGATTAACGAACGCAATGACACAGAAAAATTAGCGGACTTCAGCTCAGACTATGTAAAACAGCGACGCAACAACCCCGAGTTGGATAAATTACGCTTTAGCCACATCAGAACGCCAATGCGTGCAAAAGGCGGCCACAATGTCAGCCAAATGCATTACGCAAATAAAGGCATCATTACGCCCGAAATGGAATATGTTGCCATTCGTGAAAACTTGCGACTTAAACATTTAACAGAACATACACCCGCTAATAACCAACACCCTGGCCAATCATTTGGCGCGTGTATACCAAATAGAATTACAGCCGAATTTGTGAGAGCTGAAATTGCTCTGGGCCGGGCAATCATCCCTGCAAATATTAATCATACTGAATTAGAACCCATGATTATTGGACGCAACTTCCTGGTAAAAATCAATGGCAATCTTGGCAACTCAGCCTTGTCCTCGTCGATAGAAGAGGAAGTCGATAAAATGACCTGGGGAATACGCTGGGGTTCCGATACGATTATGGATTTATCGACAGGTAAAAATATTCACGAAACCAGAGAGTGGATTATTCGCAATTCGCCGGTACCGATCGGCACAGTACCGATCTACCAGGCGCTGGAAAAAGTAAACGGAAAAGCAGAAGAACTGAGCTGGGAAATATTCAAAGACACATTGATTGAACAGGCAGAACAGGGTGTCGATTACTTTACTATCCATGCAGGCGTATTACTTCGCTACATACCACTGACCGCAAACCGGCTAACGGGTATCGTTTCACGGGGTGGCTCAATTATGGCGAAGTGGTGTCTGGCGCATCACCAGGAAAATTTTCTGTACACCCATTTTGAAGATATTTGTGAAATCATGAAAGCCTACGATGTTTCGTTTTCACTTGGCGATGGTTTACGCCCGGGCTCGATCGCCGATGCCAACGACCAGGCACAATTTGGCGAACTGGAAACATTGGGTGAGTTAACTAAAATCGCCTGGAAACACGATGTACAAACTATCATCGAAGGCCCCGGTCATGTTCCCATGCACATGATAAAAGAAAATATGGATAAACAACTGGCGGTCTGTAATGAAGCACCGTTTTATACACTGGGCCCGTTAACCACGGATATAGCACCTGGCTATGACCACATTACTTCGGGCATTGGCGCAGCCATGATTGGCTGGTACGGCACCGCTATGTTGTGTTACGTCACACCCAAAGAGCACCTCGGCCTGCCTGATCGCGACGATGTAAAACGGGGCATCATTACCTACAAAATTGCTGCACATGCGGCAGACCTGGCAAAAGGCCATCCAGGTGCGCAAATTCGCGACAACGCATTATCCAAGGCACGCTTTGAGTTTCGCTGGGAAGATCAATTTAACCTTGGCTTGGACCCTGAACGCGCCCGCGCATACCACGACGCAACACTGCCTAAGAATGCGCATAAGGTTGCGCATTTTTGCTCAATGTGTGGGCCAAACTTTTGTTCCATGAAAATAACCCAGGATGTTCGCAAATACGCTGCGGCACAAGGGATGCAACAAATCGATGCTGCATTAGAAAAAGGGATGTCTGAAAAAGCCATTGAGTTTAAAAAGCAAGGCGCCCAACTTTACAAAAACATATAGTACTGACTGATACTACTGACTTAACTGACGCTTAAAATCAGACCGTGACTGACACCATTATCAAAAAAAACAAGTTCGTTTCGTTTACTTACCGAATACTCGATACAAATAAAACAGTCGTCGAACAATCCGATATCCCGATGGAATACCATCATGGTGTCGATAACGCCATGTTTGAAAAAGTTGAACAGGCGCTAACAGGCAAAAAAGCGGGCGAACAGATAGAAGTCACATTATCGCCCGAAGAAGGCTTCGGCCAGCCAAATCCTGAACTTATTTTTATCGACGACATCAATAATGTTCCCGAGGAATACCGCCACCTACACGCACGCCCTTTATTCCAAAACGACAAAGGGGACACACGGGAAATGGTGATCACCAGCATTAAAGACGATAAAATAACGATTGACGGTAATCACCCGTTTGCTGGCAAAACAATTATTTTTATCATTGACATAATGTCAGTCCAGGACTCACCTATTTCAGACATAAACAGTAGGGAAAACGTTTCGCCTGACGCGATTCATTAGCTTGTGATAAAATGCAATCTTCGTATTCACTATGTATAGATTATGTGTAAATTACGTATAAATGAATGACTCTCATATGTCAGCACTGTTATGTCAACACGGTTATTTCAACACTGTCGGCACTGACATTTAGATATACCAAAAATTCTACTGAACACTGTCCCACTGAGACTGTCCGATAGCAGAGAACGTCCTGACTCATATTCTAACTCACATTATTTGGAGAATAATACACACATTAAATGAATTGGTTTCTAGCAAAAAAATCACTGCGAATAAAACTGGTCATCATCGCTGTCGTTGTCGAAATCGTTGTGCTCACGCTTCTGGTTACCAATAGCGTCCGCCTCATTGGAAACAGCCAGATTGAACTGGCTAATCTGCGACTTGATGAAGTTAAGCTACTTATGAACGCTGCACTTTCCAGTCCACTGCTCAAAAGAGATTTTGCAAGGCTACAGAAAATACTGGATGACAGCCGCCGCGATGATGGTATTGTCTACCTGGTTCTTTATGACAACCGCAACAAAATCGTTGCCTCCGCTGGATGGAACAAAGAACAACAACTTCCTACGTTTGAAAACGAACTGGCAATTGACACCAATAACAATCCACAACGATTTGATAGCAAACTTGAAATACAAATATCAGGAATTACATACGGCACACTTTATTATGGCATCTCAACAAATTTTTTGATTAATACAAAATCGCATTTAATCAAAGACAGCTTGATCATTGCCGGATTTGCTATTTTACTTTCAATCGCCATACTTACTTTGTTAGGCCTAAGGATATCACGGCATCTGCGAAAGCTATCCAAAGCAAGCGTCGAACTATCAGAAGGT
>CAZWBV010000069.1:0-808 GCA_964632225.1 uncultured Gammaproteobacteria bacterium
AGATCGTGGATCGCTCCTCGTGCCTCGTCACTCTCACGATCTAACCTTATTCGTTCCAGTAATCTACGAATCATCTTTTGATATTTTGTATTGTTCTTTTTAGCTTCCTGCTTAAAGAAATCAATACTGTCTTTGCTAAGAGAAATTGTTACCTTAACTGAGTCATCTTTAAATACCAATTCATCAGGAGAGGGTAAAAAATCTTGAATAATTTCTAGATCACCAATATTTTCATTTGTATGTTTAATTTTCGCGTTCATAAATAGTTTTTCCTTTTCGCCAATGGCCTGCTCGAATTATTCGGATTACGCTACCTCGAGATGTAAACCGGACAGTCATGATTCCACCACCTGCTTTCCCAAAACAAAAATATCGCTTTTCATGCGTGCTATGGGATAGATCTTTCGCAATTATGCGATCTGGATCTGCAAAGGCATACTGTGCCTCTGAAAATGGGACTCCATGTTTAGATTGATTTATAAGATATTTTTCTGGATCCCGCTCGAAACTGTCCTTGCTCATAAGCAAATAAGCAAAGTCTAGCAGATATATGGGTTATTTGCCATATTGTTATATGGGTAATTTAGGGCCGGTATGACAAAATCCTTATATCTCTTATGCACTTAATGATTTTCATTTTTCCTCTAACAATTGTTTACTCCAAATTAACGTTAAGCAACGCGCTTAATTCCCGATGAATTTTGGGTCAGGCTTTGATGGATTGGTCTAAATATTGATTTAATATAGCGGATGAAAGAACCTCGTAATACGCTATACGGGGTACAAGTGTGTATTCCAATCCCCCCCC
>CAZWBV010000069.1:818-10514 GCA_964632225.1 uncultured Gammaproteobacteria bacterium
CTGCCGATAATGTAGATAATTATTTGAAACACTTGGGGAGAGAAACAGCCGACTGACGGATTGGCAATTTAAGCAAGCGGTGGATGCATTAAGGATACTATTTTTGGATATCATCCAATCGCAGTGGGTTGCTGCATTTTCATGGCAATTCTGGATAGAGTCCAGCACCCCATTACTGCATTCACACGCACCAATAGCACGCGACTATGTGTCTCTTCGTCTCGGGGATAATATGGATAATGTACAACAAATTGAAAATGCAAATGCTCAGCAGGATGCCCGTTCAGAGCATAGCGCAATCACTAAAGTAAGCGTACAATTTTCTGAACACCTTTCCCGTTTGGTTATCCGCATCAGGATCAAACAGTACTCAATACGAACAGAGCAGGCGTATAAGAATTGGCTGGCTCGGTATATTTTCATAACATGCAGGATCTGGGGTAAGCTTGCTGGATCGTCAGTAAAAGCATTTCTAGAATTTCTGGTTGTAGAGCAACATATATCCGCAAGTACACAAAGTCAGGCACTTTGTGCCTTGGTGTTTTTTTACAAACAGGTGCTGAATGTTGATCTAGGAGAATTCGGTCAGTTTACACATTCAAAAAACCTCGACGCTTACCCCTTGTTCTTACCACTTTTGAAGTTGCCGCTTTGCTATCAATAATTGAAAATCCTGCTTATCAATTGATGGCTAATCTACTGTATGGATACGCTCTGCGCTTATCCTAAATAAATCAGTTGAAGCTACCGTTCCTGCCCTCGCGACGATCCAACTGATTTATTTAGGTTAATGATTTCCGGTACACGCTGAATATCTGTGATGGCAATTTCATGTGTTTCGACGCGTTCGGTTTCCAAAGACAGGGTTTTTAATGTTTCATCGATTTTACCCATGCGTTCGTGCGCCAGCTCGGAGCCTTTTACAAAGTGACATTGGTAGTTCTCACCTTTTTGGCAGCCCATTAGTATGATGCCATCGTATCCGCTGTTTAATGCGTCGGTAATCCAGATTAAATTGACTGACCCAAGACAACGTACCGGTATAATTCTAACGAACGCGCTGTACTCGTATCGGTTCATGCCAGCCATATCCAGTGCAGGGTAGGCATCGTTTTCGCATGCAAGTACCAGGATTCGTGGCTTTTCGTCAAATTCATCCGGAATGTCAACAATTTCTAATTGCTGGCCGACACTGTCCACTGAATAATTTTCAAATGAGATCACGCGCACCGGGCAGCTTAGCCTGACGGCTATGCCCTGCACCGGGCGTGCGCAGGTCGGTATAGATAATGTTCGTGTCCACACCCGGATTATTTTCTTTAAAGTACATTGCTTGTTTAACCGATGTCAGGCAACAATGGCCCGAACAGTAAGGCAGGTGCTCTTCTTTTGTACTGCGTTGCCCTGCGCATTGTACGAACACCACGCTGCCGACTTCTTTGCCATCCGAGGGGCGTTTTATTGGCCCGCCGAGCCGTCCGTTCTTGTCAGTCTGGATTAAGGTGTAGCGTAATATTACTGTCGTTTTCTATGCTGTTGATCATCTCCGCAATGCCGGTATCGATAGGCTCTGAGTAAGGGGCCTGACCAGGCACTCGCTTGTAAAATTGCGCGGTGTTGCCGCCCAGGTGGGTATTTTTTTCCACAATGCTAACTGGGTAGCCTGCTTTTGATGCTTCAATAGCTGATGTCATGCCACTGAAGCCGCCGCCGACAACCAGTATGGTTTCGTTTGTCGTAATCAATTCACCCATAAATAATTATCCTCCGGCCGGGTTTGCCAAATTAAATTTGTTAACACGTAACAGATGTGCTGCAACTGTCTTATACTTTTTTCAACGCGCCGACAATAATATAATAATTTTATTTACGAATAACTTTAGTTAATTCGCCGATCAAGTCAATAGCCATGCGATAGGTACAATAGATTATAGTCGACGTAATAGATGCTTTAAGGTGGACGTTTTGAAACATAAAATCAACCCAGTAAAATAAAGGTATCAATAAAGAAGATATATTTTTGTAGAACCGTTTGTTTCATTAGTGCTATAAAACGAACTGGGGATGACTTACAAAGCGAGCGTTTGGCTACCTGCGAGTACCAAGATGCGAGTAGCAGGTCATTAGTTTCAATATTGTGTAGCAAAAAACATTGAATGACGGCCCCAGGTGGGGCGCTTGTTGTTACGCTTCTCCAACGGGTTACTTTATTTATTACAACAAGATTTATTACAACAAGATTTAACAACAATATTCATTACAACCAGTTCGGTTGCGCTGATAGTGCTTAATTAGGCAGGAACACGCTGTATATATAAGTAGAGTACATTAAGTGGAGTACATTAGAATATAAATAATTTATGATATAGTCAGCAGCGCTGATTAGAAATTGGCTAAACTACTAATGTATAATGATTTTTCTTTATTTTTTTTGGGTGTAATTTATGTCTGACAAGCGTTCCGTGATCGAAAACGAGCAAATCGAAGTCAAGAATACCACGTGTTATATGTGTGCTTGTCGTTGCGGCATTCGTGTGACTTTGCGTAATGGTGAAGTGCGTTATATCGAAGGTAACCCGAACCACCCACTTAATAAAGGCGTGCTGTGTGCCAAAGGGTCTTCCGGCATCATGAAGCAATACTCGCCGGCGCGGTTGACCAAGCCATTAAAACGTAAAGAAGGCAGCGATCGTGGCGCGGCTGAATTTGAAGAAATATCCTGGGAAGAGGCTTTTTCCATTATGGAAGAGCGCTTAAAGCATATTCGCGCAACTGACCCGAAAAAATTTGCGTTATTTACCGGACGAGACCAAATGCAAGCGCTGACGGGGATGTTTTCCAAGCAATTTGGCACGCCGAATTACGCGGCGCACGGTGGATTTTGTTCTGTGAACATGGCGGCGGGTATGATTTATACCATTGGTGGTTCGTTTTGGGAGTTTGGTGGCCCGGATCTGGCGCGCTCCAAACTTTTTATCATGTTTGGTACGGCGGAAGACCATCATTCAAACCCGCTAAAGATCGAGCTTTCAAAATTTAAACGTGACGGCGGTCGGTTTATCAGCGTGAATCCTGTGCGAACCGGTTATTCGGCGATTGCCGATCAATGGGTGCCGATCAAGCCGGGGACTGACGGTGCATTGATATTGGCACTGATACACGAAATTATTAAACAAGGCTTGTATGACCGGGAATTTTTAATTCAATACAGTAATGCTGCGCAGTTGGTGAATGTAGACGAAGAACATGATGAGTTTGGTTTGTTCGTACGCACAGACACCGATGAGGATATCGGTGTGGTGCATCCGCAGGATCAGTTGTGGTGGGACCGGAAAACAAACAAGGAAATCAAAACCCATACCGAAGACACGGACCCGTTTCTGCTGGGTGATTTTGTTTTAGACGATGGCACAGCCGTCAAGCCTGCTTTTCAAATGTTGGTAGACCGGGTAAAAGATTACACCCCAGAATGGGCGGCAGACCTGACGGGTATCCCAACACAGACCATCATTGAGCTTGCGCATGAAATGGGTGTGGTGGCGCGCGATGGCACCATTGAATTGCCGATTGCCTGGACGGACGCATGGGGTAAAGACCATGAGGCGATAACTGGAAATCCGGTTTCGTTTCATGCGATGCGGGGTTTGGCTGCACATTCAAATGGTTTTCAAACAATTCGTGCGTTATCGATTTTAATGAGCATATTGGGTACGATAGACCGCCCTGGTGGTTTTCGACATAAAGCCCCTTTTCCCCGGCCTATTCCACCGTGCCCCAAAACGCCTAACGGCCCGCAAGGCGTAAAACCGAATTCACCTTTGGGCGGCATGCCATTAGGCTGGCCTGCGGATCCCAATGATTTATTTGTGGATGACGACGGCGAGCCGGTGCGTATTGATAAGGCGTTTTCCTGGGAGTATCCGCTCTCCGTGCACGGCTTGATGCACAATGTCATTACCAATGCTTGGCGCGGGGATCCGTATCCAATTGATACGTTGTTAATTTTCATGGCGAACATGGCCTGGAATTCGAGCATGAACACGGTTGCGGTACGCGACATGCTGAATGACAAACATGAAAACGGTGAATTTAAAATTCCATATATTATTGTATGCGATGCGTTTCAGTCAGAAATGGTCGCTTATGCCGATTTGGTGCTGCCTGATACCACTTATCTAGAGCGTCACGACGTGATGTCGATGTTGGACCGGCCAATTTCTGAATTTGATGGCCCGGCTGATTCCGTGCGCATTCCGGTGTTGCCGCCTACAGGTGAATGCAAGCCGTTCCAGGAAGTGATTATTGAACTGGGTTCACGCTTAAAATTGCCTGCATTTGTGCATGAAGATGGAACGCGAAAATTTCGTGACTATCCTGATTTTGTCGTTAATTACGAAACCGAAAAAGGCTCCGGCATTGGTTTTCTTGCAGGTTGGCGCGGCAAAGGCGGTGAGAAATTTTTACGTGGTGAGCCTAATCCGACGCAATGGGAAATGTATGAAAAAAATAACTGTGTTTATCATTACGAATTACCCAAGTCGTATCAATATATGCGGAATTGGAACAGAGGGTATTTGTTGTGGGCGCAGAAACACCACATGACGCGTTACACGGACCCCATTAATATTCATATTTATTCAGAAGTGTTGCAGAAATTCCGCTTGTCTGCACAGGGTAAATACCCAGGTAAACAACCACCTGATAGATTACGAAAACGCATTGAAACGCATTTCGACCCATTGCCTTTTTATTATGAACCCTTGGAGGCGCAGTTGACGGACAAACATAAGTATCCGTTAAACGCGATTACCCAGAGGCCGATGGCGATGTACCATTCGTGGGATTCGCAAAATCCCTGGTTAAGGCAAATTCACGCGCACAATTATTTGTACATGAGTCCGAAGCTCGGCATTGAAGGTGGGTTTAATGACGGTGACTGGGTTTGGGTTGAGTCAATGCACGGCAAAGTGCGCTGTATGTGCCGGTTTTCTGAGGCCGTCGAGCCGGGAACAGTCTGGACCTGGAATGCGATTGGTAAAGCTGCAGGCGCATGGAACTTAACGCCGGATGCAAATGAGTCCAAAAAGGGTTTTATTCTGAATCATTTGATTTCAGAAGAATTGCCAGCGAGCGCCGATGGTGAGCATTTGTCTAATTCAGATCCGATAACCGGTCAAGCGGGCTGGTATGACGTAAAAGTCAGGGTGTATAAAGCCCGGCCAGAAGAGGAACAAGTGACTTCCCCTCAGTTTAAAGTAATGAATCCAGTGCCGGGGCAATCTGTGCGCAAGACGGTACTTCGGTATTTTGCCGGTCTGGGTAGTGACGCTAAGCGTAAATTGAGCGGAAACAAGTTATGACGCAATTAGCCTTGGTTATCGATTTGAATGTATGTGTTGGCTGCCATGCATGCGTGACTAGTTGTAAGCAGTGGAATACCTCTGGTCCTGCAGGTGCGATGACCGATGAGCGTCCTTATGACAAAGACCCTACCGGGACTTTCTTTAATCGAGTGCAGAGTTTTGAGGTTGGCAGTTTTCCTAAAACTGAAATGGTGCATTTTCCCAAGAGTTGCTTGCATTGCGAAGACCCGCCCTGCGTACCGGTTTGTCCTACTGGCGCCAGTTATAAGCGTGAAGAAGATGGTATTGTTTTAGTTGATTATGATAAATGTATCGGCTGTAAATATTGTTCCTGGGCGTGTCCTTATGGTGCACGCGAGTTTGATGAGCAAGAAAAGGTTATGAAGAAATGCACTTTGTGTGTAGATCGTATTTACAATATGGATTTACCTGAAAACGAACGTAAGCCCGTTTGTGTTATGGCCTGTCCGACCAGTGCGCGAATTTTTGGTGACGTGCATGACCCGGAATCAGAGGCCTCAGTTGCGATTGTAGAAAATGGGGGGTATGCGTTGATGCCCGAGTGGGGTACGCACCCGGCGAATCACTATTTGCCACGACGCAAGAACAAGATGCATATACATGAAGATGAGTTGGTGCGTGTTGATAATCCGTTGAAGAAAGAAGGTGAGCCGGATACGGATCAGGACAAACCGTTCTTAGAGGATGCGACGACATGGTAGTGTGAGTGGCAGGGAGAATCAACATCAGTAGCGAATTACTTTGGAGAGTTATATAGGAGAGTTATATAGATGCACCCGGCTTTTTCAGTTATTTTTTTGACAACATTAATTGGCGTAGGCCAGGGCTTGTTTTTGGCTTTGTATTTTGGCCAGATTTCGGTTGTAACTAACTTAATTCCACCGCAAGACAGTCGTTTTTATGTGCTAGGCAGTGTGGTTTCTGTTTTGTTTCTCGTGGCAGGCTTGTTTGCTTCCTTTTTTCATTTAGGCCATCCCGAAAGGGCCTGGCGGTCGGCGGCGATGTGGCGTACATCCTGGCTGTCGCGAGAGGTTATTGTGTTGCCCTTGTTTATATTGTCAGTGGTGATTTACGGTGCGCTGCACTATTTTCAGGTAGACATAACGCTGGTGGATCACAATCCGGTCAGTGGTGTGACGTTTATTGTAGGTGGCGTCGCCACCGTATTGTGTTTTGCGTTATTTGTTTGCACTGGCATGATTTACGCCTGTTTGAAGTTTTTACAAGAGTGGCATACGGTGCTAACACCAATTAATTATACACTGCTGGGTATGACCTCGGGCTACATGTTAATTACGCCGCTGGCCAATTTTAGCGTACCCGGTAACCTTAACTACTATGCGGATACAGCCATTATACTGACACTCCTCGCATTTGTTTTCAGGTTGGCCGCGTTGTTCCGTAATACCCGTTTAAAACGCATTTCAACCTTGCGCAGTGCCATCGGTGTTCGTCATAATCATATCCAGCAAAAAGCGCAAGGGGCAATGGGGGGTTCGTTTAATACCCGTGAATTTTTTCATGGAAAAACGGTCGTCTTTATTAAGTCCGTCAAATGGATTTTTTTAATTCTGACGTTTCCTTTGCCTGTTGTATTGGTGCTGGCCGGTATGTTGAATGATATTCCAATTATTTTTTTAATTGCCTTTATTGTTCAGTATATTGGACTTATTGCAGAGCGCTGGTTTTTCTTTGCGCAAGCTAATCACCCACAAAATTTGTATTACCAGACTATATAGTTTTTTTATTTCTATTCCTATATGGTTAATTTGTTATAGCGACTTACTTTGAATCAATCGTCCGTGGTAAACTTTTAGGCATGAATAGCGGTAAATCTCTTATAGACCCATTTGGACGTACCATTGAGTACGTTCGTTTATCTGTCACCGATAAATGTGATTTACGTTGTTTTTATTGCCTGCCTAAAGCGTTTAAAGATTTCCAAGAACCTGCGAGCTGGTTAACTTACGATGAAATTGTCAGGGTAATTTCTGTCTTTAGTGATCTCGGTGTAAGTCGGTTGCGTATCACAGGCGGTGAGCCATTGGTGCGTAAAAATTTACCGCAGCTGGTTTCGCGCCTCAATCAAATTGCCGGTGTGGATGACTTGTCTCTTAGTACGAACGCGGTACAACTTAAAAAACACGCGCAATCACTAAAACAAGCTGGTGTGTCTCGTCTCAATGTTAGCCTGGACAGCCTTGATCCGGTAAATTTTAAATCAATTACCGGCGGTAAACTTGATAAAGTACTCGCGGGTTTGCAAGCGGCCAAAAGCGCGGGTTTTCACCCGATTAAAATTAATATGGTCATGATGAAAGGAATAAATGACCATGAAGTAAATGATATGGTGCGGTATTGTATCGAACATGATTTTACGCTTCGGTTTATAGAAACCATGCCAGTGGGTGATACGGGTCGCAGTGCGACGGATTATTACATCAGTCTGGATGTGATCAAGAAACGGCTGGAAGAAAAGTATGAGTTGGTGTCCGCCATGATGCCCGGTGGGGGGCCTGCGAAGTATATACAGATATTGGGGACTGACCTGCGCATTGGTTTTATTACGCCAATTTCTCAACATTTTTGTGAAAGTTGCAACAGAGTCAGGTTGTCTGTTGATGGTGTTTTGTATTTGTGTCTGGGTCAGAATGACAAGGTTGAATTAAGGCCGTTACTGCGCAAAGGCATCAGCGATAGTGAGTTGCGGGATGTCATATTGCAGGCGATTTCGCTTAAGCCGGAGCGGCATTTTTTTAGCGATAAGCCCGAACACGTCATACGTTTTATGTCAATGACAGGCGGTTGAAATAATAAGCGTCTTTGTTGCCAGCCCAGCGTTGCCAACTTCACACTGTGTCTGTGTTGAGTGGGTACAATTTCAGTTTGTTAACGTCAGCAATAATTTTTCGTTTCGGTAGCGTCTTTTTTACTTCTGCGAGTACCTTTTTGGCTGTTGATGCAAACGCGGTTAATTTTCCTCCATATATCGTTAATAACAGGGGTTTTTTGTCGGGGAATGTTGCAAGGAAGGTATCCCGACTGCGGGAGAAAACGGATTTTTCTTCTCTGGGCAGTACGCGCAAGCCTGCAAAAGAGCTTAAAATGTCAGATTTGTCGATACTGCGCGTTGGGAAGTAGTGGTTGTATGCTGCGATTAGATAATTTATTTCATCTTCCGTTGGTGTTGCTTTAGCCGGGTCGCCGTCGTATCGCGTTTCAGTTGTGCCGACCAGGGTTTTGTTTTTCCACGGCATCGAAAAGATCGCCCGTTTGTCACTGGGTGATTCCAGGTAGTAGATGCCTTGTGATTGATCCCTGTCGAGCAGGATATGTGTACCTTGCACCAGATCAATGGACGTTTTTTCGGGTGTCGGTGTAATGGATTGCAGTGTTTGATTTACCCAGGGCCCCGCTGCATTGACAATAAAGCCTGTTTTCACGGAAAAGTCCTGATTATTATAACAGAAATTTAATTTGCAAGAGTTGTCTTTTAATTTTGCTTGTGTAAATTTTGCGGCGCTTAATATGTCCGCGCCGAGGGTTTTGGCTGAATGCATGACCGCGTTTGTGAGTGCCTGATCATCGGTTTGCGCATCCCAGTACTGGAAAATACACTTTAACTCTTTGGCGAGAATATTATCGTTGTTCTCCCAGTGTTGCGTTGTGATTTTTGAAAAAAGAACATTGCGGCTTAATTTACCCAGCAAGGCATAAAGGCAAAGTCCCAGCCGAATTTTTATTGCAGAGCGTTGTGAATTTCTATACACCGGTATATAAAAAGGGACGAGCTTGACTAATTTGGGTGCAAGTTCAAGCAGTCTGCTGCGGTCTTCCAGGCAGGCCTTAACCAGTGAAAATTGACCTGATTCCAGGTATCGAAGCCCGCCATGTATTAGCTTACTTGAGCGGCTCGATGTGCCGCTTCCTATGTTATTTTGCTCCAGTAATAGAACCGAATAACCTGCGGCGGCGGCGGCTTGTGCGACGCCAGCGCCATGGATGCCGCCGCCGATGATAGCAACGTCATATGTGTTGGTGGCAGGCTTATTCATGTCGCCGTGTTAGCGGGTTCATGACTTGAATAGGGGTTCCTGTATTAATTCGCCAATGTTGTTTGTTTCAATTAAATCGGCTCCAAGGTGAGCGTACTCCAATATAAGCTTAGGCTCATTTATTTCGTAAAGCGCCCATTTCCACGGGCCAGACCACAGCGACTTGTGTCTTTTAGGGAAGCTGTTGTAGTCAGTAAAAATATATTCTGGTGATAACGTTCTCGCCGTATTTTCGTGGCGCGGATCCCAGGGTTCAA
>CAZWBV010000070.1:0-10504 GCA_964632225.1 uncultured Gammaproteobacteria bacterium
GAAAAAAGAAATTGACGTGTTGTCGCTGTTTGCTTTTAGTAGTGAAAATTGGCGGCGGCCTGAGAAAGAAGTCAGTTTACTTATGGAATTGTTTGTCACTGCGCTAGGTCGTGAGGTTAAAAAACTTCATAAGAATAATGTGAAATTGAAAGTGATAGGCGACAGGTCAGATTTTAACAGTCGCCTGCAAAATAAAGTGGCCGCAGCGGAAAAACTAACAAAAGATAACACGGGCCTGGTGGTGGTTATTGCCGCAAATTACGGCGGTCGTTGGGACATTACACAAGCGGCCAGGAAAATGAGTGAGCAAGTTGCTTCTGGCAAAATAAATGTGTCTGATATTACCGCTGAACTTTTGGACTCTCACCTTTCATTAACAGACTATCCAGAGCCGGATTTTTTTATACGTACAGGTGGAGAGCAACGTGTCAGTAATTTTTTATTGTGGCAGCTTGCATACACTGAGATGTATTTTACAGACATATTGTGGCCAGATTTCGATAAGCAGGCGTTTGCAGATGCGTTAGTGTCATTTGCAGGACGGCAGCGGCGCTTTGGGAAAACCAGTGAACAGGTGGAGTTGTTAGACGGTGCTTAAGCAACGTTGGATAACCACCCTCTTTTTGGGCGGTTTTATTGTTTGGGCCATTTTTGCGTTAAACAGCGCTTATTTCGCAGCGTTGATAGGTGTATGTATGATAATCGCGGGTTTTGAATGGACTCGGTTGACTAACATGAAAGCACTTTGGCAACGTGTGTTCTTTTTATTACTGCTATTGTTCGTGATGGCTGCGTTGTGGTTTTTGCTTGAAATAGATTCTCAACTGACAGACATGATTTTATTCAGTGCTGTTGTCTGGTGGTTATTATGTGCTGTATTGTTGTTTGGTAAGTCACAGGGATTTAATATTCGGCCCCGACCCTATTTATTAATTGTACTGATTGGGCTAATTGTCTTGGTGCCGACATGGTTGGCGTTAGTAAGCTTGCACGCGAGTGACGTGTTTGGACCCCTTTTTGTATTTTTTATAATATTAATGACTTCATTTGCCGATTCGAGTGCTTTTTTTGCCGGTCGGCGTTGGGGATCCAGAAAATTACTGCCGAGTATTAGCCCGGCCAAAACCTGGGAAGGTTTATGGGGAGCTGCAATTGTTGTTGTAATTCTAGCGACTGTTTTCGGCGCGCTAATATTTAAACTCACGATCAATCAGCTTTCGATATTTGTACCCTTTTGTATCGTGATATTATTCTTTTCGGTTTTGGGTGACTTGTTTGAAAGTATGGTTAAGCGCAAAGCACAGGTAAAAGACAGCGGTCGTATCTTCCCTGGGCACGGAGGAATGCTTGATCGTATTGATAGCCTTACTGCTGCCGCACCGGTATTTGTTGCCGGGTTGTTGTTAGAGGAGATGGTTAAGTGACAACAACGAAAAGTGCGCAATCGGCGCTGGATAATGCTAATTCCCAAGCGATTGGACTGACAATACTGGGTGCCACGGGTTCAATCGGGATTAATACGTTAGATGTTGTTTCCCGCTATCCTCACAAATTCCGTGTTGTTGCGCTGACGGGTTATTCACAAGTCGAACGAATGACACAATTGTGTAAAGACCACCAACCAGACTATGTCGTTATGGTTGACGAAGATGCGGCGGAACTTTTACACACTGCAGTGACTCAAATGGGGTTGCAGATCGATATTTTGAGTGGTGTATCTGGCTTGGAAAAAGTGGCAAGTTTGCCACAGGTATCCTGTGTGATGGCGGCGATAGTGGGTGCAGCGGGTCTGATGCCGACGCTGGCGGCGGCAAAGGCAGGTAAACGGCTATTGTTGGCTAATAAAGAAGCATTGGTGATGTCCGGGTCAATTCTTATGGAGGCGGTACGTGAGAATAATGCGACATTATTGCCCATCGATAGCGAACACAATGCAATTTTTCAGTGCATGCCACAGCAACTATACGTTAGCGCAGACACTAACTCAGGCAATGCTAATTGTGCTAACAACCAATTGACTACTAATCAACAGGCGCGAAATAAACAAATGGGTAAACAGGGGTTGCGACAGACGTTACCGCATTCACTACAATATAGTCTGGCGGAAATGGGAATAAGTCGGATTTTGTTAACGGCATCAGGCGGTCCGTTTAGAAAAACGCCGCTGGATGAACTCAACAAAATTACACCCGCGCAAGCGTGTGCCCATCCTGTGTGGTCTATGGGTAAAAAAATATCGGTGGATTGCGCCACGATGATGAATAAAGGACTCGAAGTGATCGAAGCCTGCTGGTTATTTAATACCAATGCCGAATCTATTGAAGTGGTGATCCATCCTCAGAGTGTAATTCATTCAATGGTTGAATATGTAGATGGGTCGTTATTAGCGCAACTTGGCAATCCAGACATGCGTACGCCTATCGCCCACGCGTTAGCTTGGCCAGAACGAATCGATTCCGGCGTGGAACGTTTAGACCTATTTGAACTAGCCCGTTTGGAATTTAAAAAACCGGATTTGGCGCGATTTCCTTGTTTAAGATTGGCTATAGAAGTGAGTAAAGCAGGTGGCACGGCACCAGCTATTTTAAATGCAGCCAATGAAGTCGCAGTAGATGCTTTTTTGAGTGAGAAATTACCTTTTGTTGAAATCGCTAGCGTCGTTGAAAGAACATTGGAGAATATGGCGTATACAGAAGTAGATGCGTTGGAAACGGTATTACGTGTTGATGAGCAGGCGCGGGCAGTGGCGCAAGAGTGTATTAAAACAATGTCGATGCGGGTTCACTGATGGGCAGTTTTTTATTTTCAATTGCAGCCTTTATTTTCGCTCTGGGAATATTGATTACAATACACGAGTTTGGTCACTACTGGGTCGCACGCCGTGCGGGTGTGAAAGTATTGCGATTCTCTGTTGGCTTTGGCCGACCTTTGTGGAAACGTGTGGCTGGCGCGGATCAAACTGAGTATGTCATCGCAGCTATTCCGCTAGGCGGTTATGTAAAAATGCTTGATGAGCGTGAAGGTGATGTCGCGGAGGAGGATTTACCGCGTGCATTTAACCGGCAGTCGCTTGCTAAGCGATTTGCAATTGTGTTTGCAGGCCCTTTGTTTAATTTTATTTTTGCTGTTTTTGCCTATTGGGTCATGTTTGTGACAGGCGTACCAGGTATTAAACCTATTGTTGGCGAAGTCGAGGAAGGATCAATTGCGCAGCGCGCCGGGTTAAAATTTGCTGATCAGATTATTTCAATTAATGGCCGTGATGCAACGTCGTGGAGTAATACCCGGATGGCGTTGATAACCAAGTCGCTGGATAAATCAGTTGTGGAGCTAGAAGTAGAGGATCAGGACAGACGTTCTCGAATTGTTAATCTGGATTTAGGTTTAATTACTTCGGAAATAAAAGATGGCCAGATTCTTGAAGAACTGGGCATTGCACAATACCAACCGAAAATCCCCGTTGTGATTGGTAAATTAATCGAAAATGGGCGGGCAATTGACGCGGGTTTGAAAGTGGGTGATACCATTTTATTTGCCGACAATCAACAAATGGATGATTGGGGTGCCTGGGTCAAATATGTACGGGCACGGCCAGAAACACCGATTTCAATCGAAGTTGAACGACAAAATATGCAGATTAAACTGGAAATAACGCCTGCGAGTATGGTAATAAAGAGTGGCGACGAAATTGGGCGCATAGGTGCTGCGCCTGATGTTTCCGGGTTAACGAACGAGCTTCGCGTGGTAGAGAAATATTCACCGGGCGACGCGCTGATTGCTGCGGCTGAAAAAACCTGGGATATGTCCATTTTGACACTTCGCATGATAGGAAAAATGTTGTTTGGAGAAATATCGTTAGATAACTTAAGCGGCCCAATTACCATCGCCGATTATGCAGGTCAAACTGCAAGTATAGGATGGGATGCTTTTCTGTTATTTTTGGCCATTGTCAGCATTAGTTTGGGTGTGCTTAATTTGTTACCCATACCGTTGCTGGATGGTGGGCACCTGATGTTTTACATTATTGAATTTATTAAGGGCAGCCCATTAGCTGAAAATATTGAAATAATGTTTCAACGTGTGGGCATGGTGTTTTTATTCCTGCTCATGTCTGTCGCTATTTATAATGATTTTGCGCGTATTTTTAGTTAGTTGTGCAATTCATTAGTTGTACAATTCATTAGTTGTACAATGGCTATCGCTATCTGTAAGTAAATAAATAAGTTTATACAAGTTAAAATAAGCGAAAGTAACATTGAAAAATAAATTACTGCTAATTTTGGTAATAACGCTTTTTCTTTTGTCCAATAGCTGGGCATTTGAACCTTTTGTTGTTAAAGACATTCAGGTCAACGGTCTTCAAAGAATTTCATTGGGTGCTGTTCTCAATGGGTTGACGCTGAAAATAGGTGATTCAATAGATCAAAAACGTTCTGCTGATGTAATTCGGTCTCTATTTAAATCAGGTTTTTATAAGGATATATCACTTGAGCGTGACGGTGATGTATTAATAGTTAATGTAGAAGAACGTCCTGCGATCGCCAGCATTTCAATATCCGGAAACAAGGATATAGACTCTGATACGCTTAAAACTGAACTTAAAAAACTCGGCCTTGTCGAAAGTCAAATTTTCAATCGTTCTTTGCTTGATAATGTTGAGCAAAGCCTGCGTCAGCAATATTTTAGCAGAGGCAAGTATGGTATGAAAATTATTACAAAAGTCGTTTCAAAAGCAAGGAATCGAGTTGATATTTCCATTCAAATATTTGAAGGGCAAGCAGCGCAAATTCGCCGAATTAATATTGTCGGCAACGATGTGTTTGACGACGAGCAGTTAATTGACTCTTTTGAATTAGCGGAATCTGAAGATACTTCATTCTTTAGCGATGCTGATAAATATTCCCAACCGAAATTACGCGCTGATCTGGAAACGCTACGTTCTTACTATTTGGATAGAGGGTTTATCAATTTCAAAATATTGTCGACCCAAGTGACTATATCGCCAAATAAAAAGGATATTTTCGTTACTATTAATGTTGCCGAGGGCGATGAGTTTTTTGTCGATGAAGTGAGTCTGGCTGGCGAAATGGCTATTCCCAGGGAGGTGTTGCTTGAAGAGATCAAATTAACGAAGGGTGATGTTTTTTCCCGACAAAAAATTTCGTTGATCAGCAATAGCATTACCGAACGTCTTGGTAACGAAGGTTATGCGTTTACCAATGTAAATGCGATTCCTGATGTTGATAATGACAAAAAGAAAGTATCACTTACTTTCTTCATAGATCCAGGAAAGCGAGTCTATGTAAGGCGAATTAACGTGACTGGAAATGAAAAAACGGATGACGAAGTCATTCGACGTGAATTTCGCCAGTTGGAGGGATCATGGTATGAACCAAAGAAACTGAATCGTACGCGAACGCGGCTTCAGCGCCTGAGATTTTTTGAAGATATCAATATTGAAACGCCGCAGGTGCCAGGGACGACTGACCAGGTTGACGTAAATCTGAAAGTGAGCGAAGGATCAACCGGTTCTATACAAGGTGGCATTGGTTATGGTGAACCGCGAGGTGTATTGTTTAATGCCAAAGTGTCGCTGAATAATTTTGTCGGTACGGGTAAGCTGGTTAGTTTTGAAGCCAGTAATGATGCTTTTAACACGATCTATAGTTTTTCCTATAGCAACCCCTATTATACAGAAAGCGGTATTAGTCGTCGTCTCAGTTTGTTTTTGCGCAAAACGGATGCGAGCAGATCCAACGTCGCTGCTTTTAATCTAAATGACAGAGGCGTGAGAGTGAATTACGGCTTTCCGATAAGTGAATTTATGACGGCACGCCTCGGACTGGCTGCTCAGACTACAGATGTCAATTTGCAGTCAGACACCGCTAAATTTTTTCGGACATGGATTGAGGGTGGTGAAATACCAGGAGAAGGGAGCGTTGAAGGTCAAGGTAGCGAATTTAATACCTTATCTGTCACTGCAGCGTGGGTCTACGATACCCGGGATCGTACTTTCCTCGCAGATGACGGTCACTTGACGCAATTTAATACCGAATTTACGTTACCGGGCGCAGGTCTGGAATACTACAAGTTCACATTAAGCCAGGATTCGAATTGGGGTTTAGGAAAAGGTTTTACCTTGCGTTTAAAGGGGATATTATCTTTTGGGGACGCGTTTGGTGATACCCGTGATTACCCTTTTTTCAAGCGCTTTTATGCGGGGGGGAGTCGCTCAGTGCGAGGATTCAAAGCAAATAGGCTCGGGCCTAGAGATAACGATGTATTTCCTGGTGATCCAGAAGCGACAAACGACATTATCGGGGGCGTACTAAAAGTAGTCGGTAATATCGAGTTGATTTTCCCGTTGCCGTTCGTCGAGAATAGCAGGTCGTTCAGACTGGGTACATTTATCGATGCTGGCAACGTGTTTTTAGATGTAGACGCTTACGAGTCCCGGGATTTACGTGCCTCATATGGTCTTTTTGCGCTGTGGGTTACGCCGGTAGGCGTGCTATCCTTTAACTGGGGATTTCCAATTAACGACGAAAAGGAAGATGAAACAGAGTTGTTTCAGTTTACGATTGGCGCGCCATTTTAGGGATGGTCCTGGTCCTCCAGCAACTTAGTCTTGATGGGTTCAGCTTTCCCGCAGACTGTGCCTTGTAAGTAATGATATATAGCAAAATAGGCCGATTACGTACTGTAAATATAAGAGAAGGTTATTGTGAAAACTGACTATTCTATGATCAAATTGTTTGTGGCTAGGTTAAACTGGATTATTCATTTTCTGATATGCGTCTCGCTGGTGTCGTTACCGCTGTCAACCGCGTATGCAGCGAGCTTAAATGTCGGGGTCGTGAATGCAGCCAAAGTAATAGAGGATGCACCGCAGGCAGACGCTGCCCGCAAGAAACTTGAGCGAGAGTTCGCCCCTAGAGATAAAAAACTTTTGGGGATACAAAAAAAATTACGTTCATTGGAAGGTGAATTAGAACGTGACAGCGCGATCATGAGTGAATCAACTCGCCGAAAATTGGAGCGCAACATTGTTTCGCTTAAGCGTGATTTTAAACGTGGTCAGGATGAATTTCGCGAAGACTTGAATTTAAGGCGAAATGAAGAATTTGGAAAACTACAAAGACGCGTATCCGAAGTTATCGTTTCTATCGCAAAAGAAGGAAAATATGATTTAATATTAACTGATGGTGTTATCTATGCGAGTGATAAAGTCGATATTACGGATAAGGTCGTGCAACGCTTAAAATTGATGGATAAACGCTCTAGTAAATCAAGAAGATAATTTGCAGATCGAATTACTCAAATGACGTTTACACTTAACGAACTTGCTAAACAGGTAAACGGACAAGTCATTGGCGATTCGCAGTGTGTTATTAATAGTGTAGGTACGCTAGAGAGTGCCTGTACGGGTCAAATCGCTTTTTTATCAAATTCAAAATATCGACAGCATCTTAAAAATACCAATGCATCTGCGGTCATTATAAATGAGGCGGATAAACCGTGTTGCCCGGTCAATGCCATTGTCGTGGATGACCCTTATGTTGCTTACGCCATTATTGCGCGCCATTTAAATCCGCTGCTGTTATCTGAACAGACTGGCATCCATCCCAGTGCGGTTGTCAGTGATTCGGCGAATATTCACGATCAAGTCTGGATTGGCCCACAATGCGTGGTTGAAGCCGATGTTACGTTACTTTCTGGCACAATAATAGGGCCAGGTTGCTTAATAGGTAAGCATTCCACGCTGGCCGAGGGCTGTCGATTGGAAGCAAATGTGACAATCTGGCATGATACACAGATCGGTAAACGGACGCTGATCCACTCAGGTGTTGTGATTGGTGCAGACGGATTCGGTATCGCAAAACAAAAAGAGGGTCAATGGATAAAAGTACCTCAGTTAGGCCGAGTGTGTATCGGTGACGATGTTGAAATAGGGGCGAATACGACGATTGACCGGGGAGCCCTTGAAGATACTGTTATTGAAAATGGTGTGAAGTTAGATAACCTGATCCAGGTAGGCCATAACGTTTGTATCGGTGAGCACACCGTCGTTGCCGCGTGTACCGCTATAGCGGGTAGCGCTAAAATCGGAAAAAATTGCAGGATTGCGGGTGCAGTGGGCATTGTGGGACACATTGAGATAACAGATAATGTGACAATTACCGCAATGTCAATGGTGACTTATTCTATTACTGAACCTGGCGTCTATTCATCCGGCACATTATTGGAAAAAAACAGTGCCTGGCAAAAAAATGCAGTGCGAATGAAACAGTTGGATAAAATCGCACGCAAAATTAATAAACTGGGCTAAGCGCGAAGAAAAAAAAGTTAAAAGAAGTTCTCCTGAAAATAAAGTAGAAAATAAAGTAACTGAAACTAGATTAACTGAAACTAGATTAACTGAAACTAGAGTATCGAACTGGATTTTTAAATCGTCATCAAAATGATATAAAGGGTTAAAGAGCGTGGAAGCGAAGAACGAGAAATACAGTATAGATATCAACGGGATTCTTGAGAACCTGCCTCATCGATATCCTTTTCTGTTATTGGATCGAATTTTGGAATGCAAACCAGGTGAATCCATCATCGCATTGAAAAATATCTCCTATAACGAACCCTATTTTACCGGCCATTTTCCTAAATACAAAGTCTTCCCAGGTGTCCTTATTTTAGAGGCCATGGCACAAGCTTCCGGTATTCTCGCTTTTCAAACAGTGGGGCATCCGCCAGAAGAGGGGCGCTTGTATTATTTTGTCGGTGTTGACAACGCACGGTTTAAACAACCCGTGGTGCCGGGCGATCAACTCATTCTGGATGTTGTTTTTAAGAAAGCGAAGCGCGGCATATGGAAGTTTGAAGCCATTGCAAAAGTTGATGAAAACGTCGTATGTTCGGCTGATATTATGTGTGCCGAACGCGATGCGTAGCACCGATGCATAGTACCAAAAATAAAATTTTTACGGACATGAAATATTCGGAACAGTTTTGATCGATTCACGTGCTATTATTGATCCCCGCGCCAGGATTGCCTCCGGCGTTTCCATCGGCCCTTTTTCAATAATCGGTCCCGACGTTGAAATTGGCGAGGATACTTGGATTGGGCCACATGTCGTTATAAACGGACCAACAAAAATCGGGCGAGAAAACAGAATATTTCAGTTTTCTTCACTTGGCGAAGAACCTCAAGACAAAAAATATCAGGGTGAAGCCACGACACTGGAAATAGGTGACCGCAATATTATTCGAGAATATTGTACTTTTAGTCGCGGAACAGTTCAGGATATTGGTACCACCCGATTAGGCAGTGATAACTGGATCATGGCCTATGTACACATTGCGCATGATTGTCAGGTGGGTAATGACACTATTTTTGCCAACAATGCGACACTTGCCGGTCACGTCACTATTGAGGACTTTGTTATCTTGGGTGGTTTTACGTTGGTCCATCAATTTTGTACCGTGGGCGTGCATTCTTTCACCGCGATGGGCAGTGCGATATCCAAAGACGTGCCGCCCTATGTCCTCGTGTCCGGCCAAATGGCGAAACCCTACGGTTTAAACACAGAAGGGCTTAAGCGCCGTGAATTTTCAAAAGATGAAATCAATGCCCTAAAAAAAGCTTATAAAATACTCTATCGCTCAAACTTCGGCCTCGAAGAGGCAATAACTCAAATAGGCGAACTGGCAGATCAGTTTGAGGTTGTAAAAGTATTGGGCGATTTTTTAAAAAATAGTAAAAGGGGCGTGGTAAGGTAAAATAATTTTACGATCCAACTGATTTATTTAGGATAAATTTATAATAATGGCGATATGAAAACGGGTTTATGAGAATAGGCATTGTGGCCGGTGAAGCGTCGGGGTATTTGTTAGGGGCTGGTCTTATGCAGGCTTTAAAAATACAGCAACCCGATGTGCGATTTGAAGGCATTGGGGGACCAAAGATGATCGCACAGGGGTGCGAATCATTTTTTCCGATGGAACGCCTGTCTGTTATGGGGTTAATTGAACCCTTAAGTCGTTTTCGTGAATTGCTCCGTATTCGCAAAAAAATTATCCACCATTTTATAAACGACCCGCCAGAGGTGTTTATTGGTATAGACGCACCTGATTTTAATTTTTCTGTGGAGCGCACGCTAAAACAGACAAATATAAAAACAGTGCACTATGTTAGTCCATCGATTTGGGCATGGCGTGAATACCGCGTAAAAAAAATAATGCAATCGGTGGATTTAATGTTAGCCTTGTTTCCTTTTGAAGTCGATTTTTACAAAAAATACAATATACCCGTTACGTTCGTTGGCCACACATCTGCCGATACTATTCCCTTGACCCCCGATACATCCGCCGCCCGTGCAAAATTAAATTTGCCCACTGATACCGAAATCGTCGCCATATTGCCGGGCAGCAGAGTAAAAGAATTACATTTTATGGTTGATGATTTTATTTCGGGTGCAAAGTTGCTCTATCAGCAAAGACCGACGATACA
>CAZWBV010000071.1:0-10343 GCA_964632225.1 uncultured Gammaproteobacteria bacterium
TGACGTGTTGCGGCTGATTGTCGCTTTACGTGCTGTCATTCATGTCTCCTGCTCGTCGCCCATGGCGAAAGCCGATAATAAGCCTAATGGTCCGTGGTGTTGTATTTGAAATTGTACTCTAATTATACATTGAAACCGGGTTTGAGATTACGCTTGTGCTTCTATGATACCCGATAATGCATGCAAAAAGTGCTTATTTTCTTCTGCGGTGCCGACAGTTACGCGCAGGCAGTCACGCAATAAATTGTCAGTGGCACCTGGATTTTTAATTAAAATGCCTGCCGATTTAAGGGCATCAAAAATCAGGCTGGATTTTCCGTTGGGTGTGCGGAATAAAATAAAGTTTGCGTTGCTTGGGTAAGCGTTTATACCTTCTATTTTATTCAGCTGTGCAAACATTTTGTCTCTGTCATGACATATTTTTTGAGACTGTTCAGTAAATACAGTGTTGTGATTCAATGCGAATTCAACACTTTTTTGTGTCAGTACATTTATATTATAAGGTAACCTGATTTTATCAAATTCGGATATCCATTTTTTGTGGCCGGCAAGCAGGCCTAGTCGCAGTCCGGCCAAGCCCATTTTTGATACAGTACGCATCACCAACAGGTTGTTATGCTGACTTAAGTCATCCATAAAGCTGCAATTTGCGAAAGCGTGGTAGGCCTCGTCGATAACAACCAGGCCCTCGCTGAGGTCCAGTATTTGCAAAATATCTTCCCGTTTGAAACAATTGCCGGTTGGGTTATTGGGGTAAGCGAAAAATATGGCGGCAGGGCGATGTCGCCGGATTGCGCGTTTCATTGCCGCTAGGTCGAGATCGTAGTCATTTTTGAGCGGCACCCCGACATATTCCAGGTTCGCATAGGTTGCTATCATTTTGTACATGACAAAAGAGGGGTGGGGGGAGAGAACAACTCGGCCAGGTTGGGCAATGGCCATCAATATAATCTGAATTAATTCGTCCGAACCGTTACCCAGCATCAGGTCCATCTTCGAGGGTACGTCCATGCTATCGCGCAATGCTATTTTCAGATCATTGGCATTGGGGTCAGGATAGCGATTAACTGAAACCGTTTTTAGTCGATCCAACCATTCAGCTAGTAACTTTTTGGGCCACGAATAGGGGTTTTCCATGGCATCAAGTTTGATCAATTCACCTGGATCCGCGACGCTATAGGCGGATAGAGCGCGAATATCGGGGCGTATCCATTGGCTTACTTTAGCCTCTAACTGAGAATCTGATTGGGACATAATTGGGGCATAGTCGCTTGGTTTTTAGCGTTGGTATGTAGGTGTTTGGGAGTTACGTCATTGGTCTGGAATACGATGATAACACACAAGGAGGGGGCAGAGAACAATTGGTGCTAATATAGATACGGCCAATATTTTGGGCCTACATGGAATTGGCTGAGTGCTACGAAATAACTCTGCCGCAGCAAACCCGGCAGGTCATTGTTTTAGAAAAAAAGATTGAAAATCATATGCAAAAAATAGAATTTGTAGCATGAACACAAGGAGTCGGGGCTTTAGCCCCGAAAAAAACCACCATCTTCCTCACATGGATATTGAAAACCATCACCAGTTCATTACATTTCGCACACAAGATAGTATTGATATGTATTTAAAAAAAATGGCGAAACAAAATCTACCCAATCGAAAAAAACAACTCGCGATAGATGAATATCTCGACCAATCAAAAAATGGTGCGTACCTCAACGGTGATGTATTGGTTTTTCTCAGTAACTTCATAAAAAAGAAAGACACGGCTTTATATGAACTCGTATCTTTTTGCATTATGCCTAATCATGTTCATCTTTTAATAAAACCACTGGGTAAGCTATCCATCGTTATGCAACAACTAAAGGGTGGAAGTGCAAAATTAATTAACGAGGTGATGGGGCGTAAGGGGCGATTTTGGGCTGTAGATTATTACGATAAACTAATCAGGGACGAAAAACATTTTGCGGTTGTGCATCAATATATAAAAAATAACCCTGCTGTATTATGCGAGGCTAAAGCCTCACCTCCGAGGTTTTATAGCATTTATGAATAAGCAGGAAATAGGAATCGGGGCATCAGCCCTGGAAAAAGATGGGGTTTGTATGGAGTTGAGGGAGGGGTATAAGCAGACTGAGATTGGCAACTGGAGGAGAAATAGGATGAATCTACTGCGGAAAAGTCATTTTGGCCCATTTTCTCGATCATTTTCGTTGAATCTGCTCACGCCCCTTGCCTACAGGGATGTCGGCAAGGGGCGTGAGCAGATTACACATAGGTGTTTTTATCCGTTTGGTATGTCAGTTTGTGCTCGACTGATTTACCGTTGAACATTTCTTTAAACATGTTTTTAAGGGTGGTATTTGATTTGATGGCGTCACCTTTGAAATAGGAATGCTCAGAACCGACACCTTTTGCCCTGGTAAGATCAATGTAATACGCATTTTGCGAGTTCAGTTTTTTTGTGTAATGCCCTAAACGGGCTAACTGCTCGTCACCTGGTTTAATTCGTGAGGCTTTAAGCGCAGAGTCATTTTCATTTATGACAACATAACAACGATTCCTTACGTCTAGTTTGCCCACCCATTTTTGATGATTTTTATTATTGGCATCAGCGGCGATCAAACAAATGTTGTCAAATACCAAATTACGGGTAAGACTGTCAGAGGTCATTAGCGTATGTTTTAATAGGTAATTGCCCATGCTGTGGCATAGCAGGTTGAGCTTTGTCTTGCACTCTTTTTCCTGGAGTTGGGTAAAATATTCCCTGGCTTTTTCATTATCATCAGGGTGTTTTTTAAACGCTTTATCCTTGATTATATCGAGTCTCGCTTTTGTAAGTAGTGCGTGATAAAAATGAATTTTTCCGACGATACGGTTTAATGCATTTGTCGATTGTCTTGCATCTGCCTTGTCGCTTAAATAAGATGCCAATCCTGTTATGGGGTTGCCACCATTGGCCGGCCATGTATAGGGAACCACAATGACGTCGTAAAGCTGTTCAATTGCCTGGGCCGTTTTTAGAACATCCTCCACATCATTATTGTAACCATGCACAAAGAACAAAATATTTTTCTTTGACTTGGTTGCCATTTCAAATATTTCACATGCCACTTTGAGGCTTCCATGCCAGATTCCTTTGGTATCAATGTCGATATCATATTTTTTTTGAAGCTTCTTGACATCATCCTGCGTAAGTTTATCTGTCACCGGTTTGGTGATCCATGTTTTGCCGTTTTTCTTTACATCCACAAGGGTGATTTCTTGGGCTCCTTTGGTGTTTGGTTTTTTTCCAAAAATATCCAAGCCCTTTTTATTCACATTTATGGCGCGATTTGTAATTATATACATGGTTAAGCCCCCTTTTATTTAGAATTATAGTTGATAGTATTGTAGATCCAAAAACAAGGGAAGGTGTTAATGATATGATGTGAAATATTACCTTTTATAGGAGGGGGAGGCTATCCGGTGCAATTTCCTCAGGAAAACCAGATGGGGAGACTAAAAAAATATTATCGATAACCGTATCCGGCTTGTTTCAGGGTGAAGTGACGATTTGAGCAATAGCCTAACACATCGGTAGATCGGTGGGGTAATACATATCAAGGCCAATGGCTAATTCAGCAATCGCCACGGGTATGGATTCACATTTGCCTTGTGTTTATTAGTGTACTGACAAAATAATTAGGTGCTTAAAATTTTCCTTAATATACTTGCCCAGTCTTTTTTGGCATTTGCAAAGGAAATGAAATAAGGGTTAATAAAGGAGTCTTTTGTGTTGTAACGTAACGGCCTTAGCATCATGTCAGTTAATTTGCCGCCTGCTTCTTCAATAATGCATTGCGCTGCGGCGGTGTCCCATTCAGACGTCGGGCCGAATCGCGGATAAACATCGGCTTTGCCTTCCGCTATTAGGCACGTTTTTAGCGAGCTGCCAACACGGCTAATCTGGTGTGGGCCTATTTCCTGGCGAAATGCGTCCAGTGTGCAACTGTCTGATACGTGATTACCTACTATGACACCAAAATTAGCGTGGTTTGTTTTATTGGTTTTGATTTTGACCGGCACTGCATTGCCCACTTTTTTAAAAGCCCCCCCTCCTTGCGTTGCAAAATAGCATATGTCCTGTGTTGGAATTTGTATGAGGCCTAACACCGGTGTGTGGTTTCTGATTAGTGCAATGTTGACAGTGAATTCGTCACGGTGCTTGATGAATTCCTTGGTGCCATCCAGTGGGTCGATTAGCCAGTATTGTCGCCAATGGGCGCGGGTTGAAAAAGCGACGGGGTCTGATTCTTCAGAAATTGTCGGTATGTCAGGTGAAAATTTAGACAGTCCCTCAATGATGATTTGATTTGCCGCCAGATCAGCATCGGTGACAGGGGTATTATCTGCTTTTTCAGTTACTTTGAATTTTGAATAATATATCTCGGTAATTTTTTTGCCAGCAAGTCGCGCTACCTCGATGGTGGGATTTATAAAATGGTTGACGTTACTTCGCATTGGTATTTCTGCTTATATTTTATTTAATATACTACATTGGTTAGTTGTTTATTGTACTGACTTTTTCAAGTCTCTCACCATGTATAAAGCGGCGATACTGCGTGCTTCGGTGCAGTCTTCTTGATAGATCAACTCGGTAAGATTGCTGAGCTTCCAGGGAATGACGTCGATTTCTTCTGGTTCATCCCCCTGCGTTTTCTGTTTATATAAATCTTCTGCCAGAACGATGTGTGTTACGTGGCTAAGGTAGCCGGGCGCAATTGAGAATGAGGTCAGGTGCTGCAACTTGTTGGCGCCATAACCGACTTCTTCCATGATCTCGCGATTGGCGGCGCTCAGTAATTCTTCTTTGTTTTCAATTCTGCCTTTAGGCAGTGCTAATTCATATCGATCAACCCCTGCGGCATATTCTCTAATCAATAAGACCGTGTCGTCATCGAGCATGGGCACGATCAAGACAGCGCCGTTATAGGAAGCGACTAATCGCTCGTATTGTGTTTTTACGCCATTTGAAAATAATAAATCGAGTTGCTCGACTTTAAATAATCGCGTTTCTGCAATGATACGGGCGTTTAATAATGTTGGTTTTTTACGCATAGGTACTATTAGAACGTCCTCAAACAAGAAGATCAACCGCAAAAGTCTTAATTCACCAAAGATAAATGCGTTATGCTGATTTCTTTTACCGCGTGGTTAGTAACAGATCATTTGATAAATTAATTTTTAAAATGTTGCCCGAGTCGCTGGGAACATTCAATTTAGGCAATCTTTTAACGTATCGCAATAAAATAAATAAAAAAACTGACTTTATCGCCTGTATATTGCTATGATTCTGCCTGCATTGCGCTATATACTATATATCCAGTCTGAAACAGGCTTGTAAAGGATCGTGGTAGGAATAGTTCGGGAAAAACAGGGACAAAAAGCAATTTAGCAAAACAATTTTGCAAAACAAAGTTACTGCACAAACAGTTACTGTATAAACAGTTGCTGCACAAACGTTAACCTTAATTCATATTTCATTTTAGTATTGCATCCACTATGCATGTCGAGGAGGAGTTATTAAATGGCGACAAAGAAAAAACCAGTTGCGAAAAGTGTGAAAGCGATTAAAGATCCACTTACAAAATCTCAATTGTTGTCGACTCTTGCAGAAAACACGGAGTTATCAAAAAAGGAAGTCACTGCAGTTGTCGATGAGCTGACGGCTTTAATCGAGGGACACCTTAAGAAAAACGGGGCAGGCGTATTTACACTTCCTGGCTTGTTAAAAATGACTGTTGTACGTAAACCTGCTACTAAAGCGCGTAAAGGGATTAATCCATTTACGGGTGAAGAAGCTATGTTCAAGGCCAAGCCTGCACGAAATATTGTGAAGATCAAGCCATTGAAAGCGGTAAAGGAAATGGCGCTTTAATCGGTATTTTTGTTTTGTGCCGTATGCAACTGCGTAGAATAGAATAAAGGGGCTTAAATGCCCCTTTGTCATTTATTTTGTTGATTTGTACCCGTACCGGTCTCAGGGGGGGGCGAGCTGATCTATAGGCCAGCGTGCGATGGCGTTGAATGATAAATCTGTTTGTTTGTCAGGGTGTTGGTTTTTTAAACGTAAATAGCCTGCGTGCGCGATCATGGCGCCGTTGTCCGTACAATACGCAAGGCGCGGAAAGTAAACATCAGCGCGCTCTTCTGTGCCCAGTTTCATCAAGCGTTTTCTTAATTCAGCATTTGCGCTAACACCACCCGCAACCACCAACTGTTTGATTTTTGTTTCTCGCAATGCACGCCGACATTTAATGACGAATGTGTCAGCAACTGCATCTTGAAACGCACGTGCGATATCGGCGCGGGTTTGCGCGTCGTCGGTATTTTTTTTGTGAACATTGAGTGCATATGTTTTCAGGCCGCTAAAACTAAAATCCAGGCCAGGCCGATCAGTCATTGGGCGTGGAAATTTGAATCTTCCCGGGTTTCCGCGTTCAGCCAATTTGGCCAGCGCCGGTCCACCGGGATAGCCCAGATTGAGTAGGGAAGCGGTTTTATCAAATGCTTCCCCGGCAGCGTCGTCCAGTGTTTCGCCCAAGATCTCATAGTGACCGATATTCATTGCCCTGATCAACAGCGTGTGTCCACCGGATACCAGCAAGGCCAGTAACGGAAATGTTGGTTTTTTTTGCTCAAGCAAGCAGGTGAGAATATGCGCTTCCAGGTGGTGAATGGCGATTGCCGGTATCCCCAGTGTCCAGGCAAGACTGCGGCCTATCGCCGCGCCGACTAATAATGCGCCAACCAAGCCAGGTCCGCCGGTATAGGCAATGCCGCTGATATCTGCGAGCGTCAGGTTAGCGTGTTTGGTCGCGTCTTTTATAAGAGGCAGGGTTTTTCGAATATGGTCTCGCGAGGCTAATTCTGGCACGACGCCGCCATAATCAGCGTGTAATTTCACCTGACTATAGATTTTATCAACCAAAAGTCCCTTTTTTTCATCATACAGGGCGATGCCGGTTTCGTCGCAGGAGGTTTCAATACCCAGGACGATCATTTAAACCGGCCATCAGCGATGAATGTATTTTTCCACATTGACATTGGGTGTGTGTTCCCTCTTCTGCGGCCAACTGTTTTATTTAGGTTTTAGGTTAAAGCATTGTGGTGATTTACCGCTAAAATGGCAACCGGCGAGTTACTTTTGCCTTTACGTGGGTTACACGCTAAAATGCGCCACTTTTTCCGCTTGTTGGAGGCGACTATCCCGGAACACGGAACAGGATAACCGTCGCGGCGAGGGGCCATTTCGGCCAGATTTTTCGATAAAATAGTTTTAAAATTAATCAAAGGAGAGTGGTATTACATGCCAATAGTTCGAGTAAGAGAAGGCGAGCCTTTTGAAGTTGCATTACGCCGATTTAAACGAACCTGCGAAAAAGCAGGTGTATTAACAGAAATCCGTCGCCGCGAATATTACGAAAAGCCGACTGAAATACGCAAACGCAAGGCAGCAGCAGCGGTAAAACGTAATTTAAAAAAGATATATCGTGAACAAGCTCGTCGATCACGCAACTATTAACTTAACTAATAACTAACATGCAACTAATTAACAAGTAACACTTAGTCAACGGTGGCTATTAATAAGCCATTAATAATAAATAGTTAATGAATAGTTACTATATAACGAGTAATTATTATAACTCGGTCACTTAGAAGTGAGTAGCAATGTCGCTTTATATAAATAATGAGTGAAACAACGCTAAAATCCCGTATTACTGACGATATGAAATCGGCCATGCGCGCGAAGGATAAAGCGCGCCTTGGTGTAATACGCTTAATCCTGGCGGCGATCAAACAAATAGAAGTCGATGAGCGTATCGAGTTGGATGATACCCGGGTGCTTGCGGTGTTGGACAAGATGGTCAAGCAGAGGCGTGATTCCATTGAGCAATATCAGGCCGCGAAGCGAGCAGACTTGGTGGAACAGGAAGCGTTCGAACTCACTCTCATCCAGGAATATCTCCCCGCTGCGCTAAGCGAGTCCGAAATAGAGCGTTTGGTCGTGGAGGCTATTTCCAAGTCAGGTGCCAGTTCGCCTAAGGAAATGGGCGCTGTAATGAGTATATTAAAGCCGCAAATGCAAGGCCGGGCTGATATGGGCAAGGTTAGCAAACAAGTCAAAGCCAAACTCACCCCTTGATTTATCTTTCGGCCGTTTCCTGCCTTGTCTGTAGATGAGACTGCTTTGTATTTCCTCTGCATTAGGCATTCGCCGCTTCGCCGCAGTAGGCTCCACTGACGCGTTAGGTTAATATTGTCCAATGGCTGGTAAGATTCCACAACAGTTTATAGATGACCTTATCTCGCGGGTTGATATTGTTGATATAATCAACACACGGCTGCCGTTACGTAAGGCAGGCCGTGATTTCATGGCATGTTGCCCCTTTCATGATGAAAAAACCCCCTCTTTTAGCGTCAGCCAGGAAAAACAGTTTTTCTATTGTTTTGGTTGTGGCGCCAGTGGGTCGGCTATTGGGTTTCTGATGGATTATGAGCACATGGAATTTGTTGAAGCGGTTCATGAATTAGCCTCCCATGTCAATTTGGCGGTGCCTATAGATGCGCAATCACACCAAAGTGAAAAATCTAACTACAAAGAGCTATACGAAACCCTGGGCAAGGCGGCTGAATTCTATAAACAGGCGCTACGTCAGCACCATGCCGCGAGCGGGGCAGTGAATTATTTAAAAGAACGGGGATTAACGGGTGAAGTGGTTGCCCGTTTTGGCGTGGGTTTTGCCCCGCCTGGTTGGGACGCGTTAATGCCGTACTTTAATGAAGGCAACGACAATGAGGGTAACCACCACGAGGGCAATACCCGCGACAGTGCATTACAAGCGCGCCTGTATAAATCCGGTTTGTTAATAGAGAAAGATAAAGGTGGATTTTACGACCGGTTCCGCAACCGCATTATGTACCCTATACATGACTCTCGAGGCCGGGTGATTGGTTTTGGCGGGCGTGCCATTGACGACAGTACGCCAAAATATTTGAATTCGCCAGAAACGCCCGTATTTCAAAAAGGACAGACGCTTTATGGTTTATACCAAGTAAAAAAGAGCCATGAAAAACTCGATCAGCTTATCGTAGTAGAAGGTTATATGGATGTCATCGGACTGGCCCAATTTGATATAAACAATGCGGTGGCCACGCTGGGTACCGCGACGACACGCCAACATCTGGCGTGCATGTATCGCCTCGTCAATGACGTGGTTTTTTGTTTCGATGGCGACCGGGCCGGTCGCGACGCCGCTTGGCGTGCACTGGAAATTGCGTTGCCATTAATGAATGAGGGGCGAAAGGCTAAGTTTTTGTTTTTACCGGAAAAAGAAGATCCGGATAGTTTTGTGCGACAATACGGTAAGGACGCATTCCTGGCCAAGATAGTGAACGCCATCCCACTTTCGCAGTTTTTGTATGGGAAATTGAGCGAAAAAGCCGATACAAGTACCATAGATGGGCGGTCACAATTAGTGGAATTGGCGCGACCGTTGTTGGAAAAGATCCCTGGCCGCGTGTTTCGTTACATGATGATCGAAGAATTGGCTGAAAAGGTTCACATGGAGGCGAAAAAATTGTCTAGTCTTATAGAAGGCGCAGATACAAACAAAAACCAGGCTAGGCAGCTGGAGAGGGTGCCCCTGTCGGCAAGGAGAGCGAAGAAAACCGCAAAACCAAGCGCACTAAAAGGTCATAATCCACCCTTAGTGAGAAAAGCCATCCGAATGTTGCTCGATAAGCCAGCACTTGCACAGTGTGTGAGTGATATAGATCGCTTCCGGGCATTAAATATGCCGGGTATTGGCTTGCTAGTTGATATGATTGAGCTATTAAATAAACGTACCGAATTTACATCCGGTCATTTGATCGAATACTGGCGGGGTACTGACGAGGGGCGCTCATTAGAGAAATTATTGCGCTGGCAGCCGGACATGCTGAATGTGGAGATGGACGTCGAATTTTCGGACATACTTAAACAATTGGCAAGCCGGGCCAACCAGCAGGAACGGCAGCAGCAAAGACAACGTATAGACAGTAAGCCATTTGCGGAGTGGAGTGCCGAAGAAAAGCGGAATTACGGTAAAAGTTTATTGTCTGATTAATATAGTAATTTACTAATATAGCGCAGTTATTTCCATCACTTTATTCTCAAAGTGGGTAAATTGCTGTAAACTGCGCACACATTTTATTTAGGGTAAACGGGTAAGAAGTCCTATGAGCTTAGACCGACAAACACGATTAAAAGCCTTGATTGCGAAGGGTAAGGAGCAAGGATACCTTACTCATCGAGAGGT
>CAZWBV010000072.1:0-10337 GCA_964632225.1 uncultured Gammaproteobacteria bacterium
AGCGAGCGCCTATGACGTCGTCGCCCTGCAGGAAGTCGACGCGGGCAGTCTGCGCAGTGGCTTTACTAACCAAACAGAATATTTGGCGCATAAAGCACTTTTTCCCTACTGGAAGCACCAGGTAAATCGCAATCTAGGCCATATCGCCAAACACAGCAATGGTTTGCTGAGTCGATTTAGACCAGCAGAAATTGTCAACATCAAATTACCCGGCATTATACCCGGTCGCCAAGCAATGGTTGTGCGTTTTGGGGACAAACAAAACCCACTCATTCTAATTACTATGCACCTTTCTTTAGGAAAACGTGCGCGCCATAACCAGATTGATAGCATTTGCGATATCATCAGCAACTACGAACACGTGGTACTAATGGGAGACTTAAATTGCCAACCAGACAGTGCCGAAATAAACTATTTGCTGAAAAAAACCCAGCTATGCGAACCAAAGCATGGATTAAAAACCTTCCCCAGTTGGCGACCCCGCAAAAAAATAGACCATATTCTGGTGACGCCCAGCCTGGAAATCAGTGACGTCCATGTATTAAATTGCGTCTTCTCGGACCACTTACCTATTGCTATGGACATTCAAATCCCCAACTGCATCGATTTAACCTAAATCGATCTAACCTAAATAGCGCAATCAATGCTGTTTTTCATGTAATATCGCATTGTGAAAATAAATGATTTAGGGTAATTAATGTGGGCACACCACGTCAGGACAAACAACGTCTGGATAAATGGTTATGGGCCGCGCGTTTTTTTAAAACCCGTTCATTGGCCGCTGATGCAATTAAGGGCGGAAAGATATCACTTAATGGTCAGCGGGCTAAACCTGGAAAAGAAATACACGTAGGCGCATCACTTGACATACGCCAGGGCTTGTTTGTAAAAGAAATCATTGTTTGTAAATTATCGCTACAACGTGGCCCAGCACAAAAAGCACAAACACTCTATGCAGAAACAGAACCAAGTCAGCTCAAAAACAAGGCACTAAAAGAACAACTTAAAAATCAAGCTATTAACTTACCACAGCACCATGTAGCTAAACACAAGGGCCGGCCTAATAAACGAGATCGAAAAAAAATAATTCAATTTACACAAAAATTAAAACTTGATTAATCTTTATGCCTGACAACACCAAATATTTTCTTGGCCGTTATAAACAGTATGCACTACTCATGCGCCTGAATAAGCCAATCGGAATTTTTCTGTTACTTTGGCCGACACTATGGGCATTGTGGATAGCGGGCGATGGGCACCCAAACTCGATGGTCCTTTTTGTTTTTGTAACGGGCGTCGTCTTGATGCGATCTGCGGGCTGTGTCATTAACGATATTGCAGACCGCAATCTGGATACACAAGTAAAACGAACCGAAAACAGACCCATCGCCAGCGGCCAGATTACTGTCAAAGATGCACTCACTTTGTTTACTGTACTCATCTTACTCGCCTTCTTGTTGGTCTTGTATATGAACACACTGACCATACTGCTCTCTATTGGCGGCCTCGTGCTAGGTATCATTTATCCATATACAAAACGCTACACCTATTTACCGCAAGTCTTTCTTGGATTAGCATTTGGCTGGGGTATACCGATGGCTTTTGCTGCGCAAACCGGGGAGATACCGAAAGAAGCCTGGTTATTACTGATTTCAACCGTTCTGTGGGCAACCGCCTATGACACAATGTATGCGATGGTTGACCGGCCTGAAGACATTAAGGCCGGCATTAAGTCCACCGCAATACTTTTTGGGCATGCAGATCGATTTATTATCGGCATCATCCAGATCTGCATGCTCGTCGTTATGGCGTTAGTCGGTCAAAAAGTGGAGCTTGGCGGCTTTTATTATATGGGCCTGGTGATTGCAGCAGGGCTAGCAGTATACCAACAGGCACTACTAAGGGAACGCGACTCCGCCCTATACTTCAAGGCATTTCTTAATAACAACTGGTTTGGTGCAGTCATATTCATTGGCCTGTACTTACACTACCTATTTATTTAATAAGACTTGTTTAATACGGCTGATTTTAACATTGGAAATACTATGATAGAGTTTTGGATCGCATTAGTTGCCGGTTTTTTGTTGTTGATGTGGAGTGCAGACCGATTTGTCCTGGGGTCTGCGGCAACAGCGCGCAACCTGGGAATCGCCCCGATCATTATTGGCATGACAATAATGGGATTTGGCACCTCGACACCAGAACTGCTGGTAGCCGGTGACGCGGCCTGGAACAACAATCCCGGACTTGGGATTGGCAACGCCATCGGCTCTAACATTGCAAACATCGCGTTGGTACTTGGAATAGCATCTCTAGTAGCGCCAATGAGTGTTGATTCAAATATCTTGCGGCGAGAATTTCCAGTTTTAATATTTGTTATGCTGTTGGCTTTGGGCCTCATGTTTGACGGTGAACTTAGCCGGCTCGACGGCATCATACTTATCACTGCTTTTACAGGCGTGATGTGTTGGATGATACGCCTGGGTTTACAAACCCGGGCAGAAACCGACCGCTTACAAACTGACCTTACCGATGAAATTCCAAGCGACCTGACTATGAAAGCAGCCATTTTTTGGATTATCGTTGGATTGCTTGTGCTAGTAATCAGTTCTCACTTACTGGTTTGGGGCGCCACTGGCATTGCCAAATCGTTCGGAATCAGTGATCTGGTGATTGGATTAACCATTGTTGCCATTGGCACCAGCCTGCCCGAACTCGCCGCATCGGTGTCGGGTGCCCTAAAAGGCGAACATGAAATTGCACTGGGCAATATAATTGGTTCGAATATTTTCAATACCCTGGCGGTTCTAGGCCTGACAGGCGTAATAAAACCAAATCAATTTATGCCCGAGGTGTTGCACCGCGATTTCCCGGTTATGATCGGCGTAACCGTTGTGTTGTTTTTCATGGCCTATGGATTTCGCGGGCCAGGCCGTATAAACAGGGTCGAAGGCGGCATATTGGTAAGCGCATTTGGTAGTTATATGTTTTTGATATATCTTGCAACGACAAGTTAAGTTTGTTAGTGCCTTAGTGCTTAGTGTAAACAAAGAGGACGCCAATATTAATCACGAAATCAATACAGATACACTTAAAAAGCTCGCAAAAAGTGTACTTGAAATTGAGGCCCAGGAAATAACCAATATGCTCTCCCGGATAGATGATCATTTTGTCCAGGCTTGCCGATATATGCTCGCGTGCGAGGGGCGGGTTGTGGTCATTGGTATGGGGAAATCAGGCCATATTGCTGGGAAAATTGCGGCGACGTTGGCGAGCACTGGCACACCGGCTTTTTTTGTTCATCCGGGTGAAGCAAGTCACGGCGATTTAGGTATGATAACAGCCAAAGATGTCGTGTTGGCGATTTCCTACTCAGGCGAAACTGATGAAATATTGGTCATATTGCCGATTATAAAACGTTTAGGTGTGCCACTTATTTCTATCACCGGAAAAAAACACTCCTCTTTAGCAACCAACAGCAGTATCCACATCGACGTCAATATTAACAAAGAGGCTTGCCCACTCGGGTTAGCGCCTACCTCGAGTACCACTGCAACCCTGGTGATGGGCGACGCATTGGCGATTTCATTACTGGAAGCACGTGGCTTCACCAAGGATGACTTTGCCCGCTCTCATCCCGCCGGCCAACTGGGTCGCCGTTTGTTATTATTGATCGGCGACATCATGAACAAGGGCAGCAATATCCCGGTTGTTAGCAAAAACACGCTACTAAGCGACACGTTGATCGAAATGTCTCAAAAAGGACTTGGCATGACATCCATCGTCGATGATGAAAGCAAAATTATCGGCATCTTTACCGACGGCGATTTACGCCGCTTGTTCGATAAAAAAACCACGGACATTCACAAAACCCGCGTAGGTGATGTCATGGTTATGAACTGTAAAACCGCCAGCGAAACGATGCTGGCAGCTGAAGCATTGCAAATTATGCAAAAATATAAAGTAAATGCATTACCTATCGTAGACGACAATAACAAATTGATAGGCACGTTAAATATGCACGATTTGTTAAGGGCGGGTGTCGTTTAGTTTTTTGCTTAAGCCTTTTGCTTAACTTTTTTGTTAATTCTTTTGTTAATTCTTTTGTTAATTCTTTTGTTAATTGTTCACTTAATTTTCTTCTTAAACAAGAGGACCAACAATACACTAATCATGCTAGAAATTAAAAAAAAGGCGGCACAAATAAAGCTTGTCATCTTTGATATTGACGGCGTATTAACGGATGGCAGCCTGTATATCGATGACAACGGAACTGAGTTCAAAGCATTTTACGCTCGCGACGGCCTCGGTATGAAAATGATCCAAGAAACCAACGTTAAACTCGCGGTTATCTCAGGCCGTACTTCTGAGTTAGTTTCACACCGCATGAAAAATTTAGGCATAACACATGTGCACCAGGGTCAGCATGATAAATTTCCTGCCTTCGAACTGCTTAAAAGTGAACTTCAAATTAAAAATAGCGAAATTGCCTTTGTTGGTGATGATGTTATTGACCTGCCGGTAATGAAACAAGTGGGCCTATCCATTGCTGTTCAGGATGCGCACCCACTGGTGATACAACACGCACACTGGCGAACACCCAACCTCGGCGGGCGTGGCGCTGCAAGAGACGTATGCGAACTTATTATGGATGCACAAAATACTCTCGACGACGTAATGAGCCGGTATCTTTAAATGTGTTAGGCCAATAAATTGTGATGTTACAACCCTTTTTTAAACACATTATCCCAATCACATTATTCGCTTTGCTAGCGCTATTAAGCTGGTGGCTAAAAGATACTGCATCACCCACGAAACCCTCAGTGGATGGTAAAATTCGCCACGATCCGGATTATTATGCAGAAAACCTTGTCACTTTTACGATGGACCAAACTGGAAATGTTAATTACCGGCTGGCGGTTAGCCACGTTGAACATTTTCCAGATGACGACCGCTTGCAATTGCTAAAACCACAAATGATTTTTTATCAAGACCAGCATCCCCAATGGACTATTACATCCGAAAACGGCGTCGTTACTGCCAATGGGAAGGAAATCTTGTTATCAAACAATGTCGTCGCAATACAATCCGCAAAAAACAATATCGCCACAATGAAATTGACAACAGAAGATCTTCTTATTCGACCAGAAAAAAAATATGCTGAAACACAGAGTGATGTATATTTGCAGGGCCGCTATGAAACCATGCACGCAAAAGGCATGAAAGCAGATATTGAAAAAAGTAAAATTCAGTTTCTATCTAATGTAAAGGGAGTGTATATTACGCCTTAAGCTTTTTTTTTAATAGCGTTATTAAATTCTGTTTTTACCTGTTTTTTTACTTGAGTTTTCAAGGGTTGCTTGCAAAGATGTCGTTTATAAAAAATTTACATAATTAGTCGCTAAATCACTTTAAACTTTTCACGGCCAAAAGGGAGATTTTCTTTTCGAATGCGGTTACTATTATTTCTTTCTTTTGCAGTTTTCGCCAACCTATTCTGGAGCAGTTTTGCTATAGGAGCACTTGTTACAGAAACTTTTACAGGGACTTTCACTGAGAAAACACTTGTTACAAAAAGTCGCACCCAGACCAGGCAAACAGATCAAACTATCTATCTGGAAGCGGATCAAGTAGAGATTAATGACAAACAAAAAATCAGCACTTACCAGGGAAATGTAAAACTATCACGGGGCGAAATAACTCTGCTCGCAGATAAAATTACAGCCCAAAAAAATAGCAAGGGACTGACTAAATTTCTTGCTGTGGGCAACCCGGTTACTTTTAATAAGGCGCAGCGCACTGGCCAAAAACACATTAAAGGTCAGGCACTGGAAATAGAATACGATACAGAAAAAGAAATCATGACATTGAAAAACAAAGCGAAACTTTGGCAGGCAAATGATCAGTTCAGTGGAAACTTAATCATCTACAATATTGCACAGGGATCAGTAACAGCGAATAAGGGCAACAGAAAAAAAGGGCGTGTGCAGGTTATTATTCACCCGAATAGCCAATCCACTGATAACAGCAACCAAAACAATTAACTAACGAATGTATCGATAATGGATACCTTATCCGCATCCGGGCTTGCCAAAAGTTATCAATCAAGAAAAGTCGTAAAATCTGTCTCGTTAAATATCACCAGCGGCGAAGTCGTTGGCCTGCTTGGCCCCAACGGCGCGGGTAAAACGACGTCATTTTATATGATTGTTGGTCTTGTCGCCTGTGATCAGGGCAAAATTGAACTCAAGAATAAAGATATTACCCAATACCCATTGCACCTGCGAGCAAGAATGGGATTGGGCTATTTACCACAAGAGGCGTCCATATTCCGAAAACTCTCTGTATCTGACAATATTATGGCGATATTACAGACCAGGCGCGAACTCAAAGCTGGGCAACGCATTGAAATACTTGGGCAATTATTGGGTGAACTGAATGTGGCCCACCTGAGTGATTCGTTGGGCCAAAGTTTATCGGGTGGCGAGCGCCGTCGTGTAGAAATTGCACGCACACTGGCTGCCGACCCAAAGTTTATATTGTTAGACGAACCCTTTGCCGGTATAGACCCCCTTTCCGTCGTTGATATCCAACAAATAATAAAACAGCTAAGTGGGCGAAATATTGGTGTTTTAATTACCGACCATAACGTAAGGGAGACGCTGGGCATTTGCGATCGGGCTTATATTTTAAACGAAGGTGAAGTTATTTCTGAAGGCAAACCAGACGATATTCTTAAAAATGACCGAGTCAGAGACGTGTATTTAGGGCACGAATTCAAGATGTGAACAATGGCGCACATACCCAGGATCGCGTTTTTTGTTCAGTTTCTAACATTAGGCCTAACTTAAAGCCGACATAAAGAATTTCTATTTAATCTGTATTTAGCGTGCATTTCCGGTAAAATAACACTAATTAAGTAAAATAAATTCCCGATGACATTATGAAGCAAACTCTCCAGCTAAAACTTGGACAACACTTAACGATGACGCCGCAATTGCAGCAGGCAATCAAGCTATTGCAGTTGTCCGGTATTGAATTACAGCAGGAAATTCAGCAGGCGCTAGAATCCAATCCCATGCTCGAATCTGACGAAGAAGGAAAAGACGAGCCTGGTAGCCACAATGAGAATAAAGAACCAGAACAAAATGAAACGGGTGAAACTAGCGAAACAATCGATATTGAAACAGACACCGGTTTGCAACAATCCGAAATACCCGACGATCTTCCAGTAGACAGTAACTGGGACGACGTTTACGAACCCGCCACCTCGTATACACAATCGCAAGATCAAGAACGGGATTACGATGTGCAGGGACAAATTTCGCAATCCCTCAATGAACACCTTTTATGGCAATTGGAAATGTCAACCTTCAGTAAAACTGACAAATTTGTCGCTATTGCCATTATCGATTCCATAGACGACGACGGATACTTACCCGTGAGTACGGAAGAAATCCACCAGGGATTAGCAATCGAAGTCGACGGGCTTGAATTGGACGAAGTTGAAGCTGTATTACACAGAATTCAAAACTTTGACCCACCCGGTATCGCAGCAAGAAACCTGAGGGAAAGCATGCTACTCCAGCTAAAGCAATATGACGGCAAAACACTCTGGTTAGTTGAAGCAACCCAACTCGTGAAAAACTATTTCGACTTACTTGCAAACAGGGAATACCAACAACTCATACGAAAAATTAAGCTCTCAGAAAGTGAACTGCAACAGGTAGTCGGCTTAATACAATCACTAAACCCCCGGCCAGGCAGCATAATCTCTAACAGCCAGCCTGAGTATATTGTGCCGGATGTCTTTGTTAAGAAAGAAAAAGGGATATGGAAAGTCGAACTGAATCCTGATGTCATGCCAAAACTTCGCGTTAACACCCTGTATTCAAATATGATCCAACGCGCCAATAGCAGCAGTGACAATACCTATCTGAAAAATCAACTGCAGGAAGCACGTTGGTTGATGAAAAGTTTACGCAGCCGCAGTGAGACATTATTAAAGGTTGCGACATGTATTGTTGAGCGGCAGCAAGCTTTTCTTGAATTTGGCGCGGAAAAAATGAACCCATTGGTTATGTTCGATATAGCTGAAACCGTCGATATGCACGAATCCACTATTTCCCGTGTCACGACTAAAAAATATATGCACACTCCAAAGGGGATCTATGAATTAAAGTATTTTTTCTCAAGTCACGTCAGCACCTCGGGCGGTGGCGCGTGCTCATCAACCGCAATACGCGCAATGTTGAAAAAACTGGTTGCGGGTGAAAATCCGACAAAACCCTTAAGCGACAGTAAATTAGCCAAACTACTCGAAAACAAGGGGATAAATGTGGCACGCCGAACCGTTGCAAAATATCGGGAAGCAATGTATATACCACCTTCTAATGAACGCAAGAGGCTGGTTTAGTCACAGACTACAGCCCTACTGACGCGTCAGTATTAAGAACAAGGTTAAAGGACTTTATATTAAATACTTTAAATATGCGCTATATATAAGTTCTATATAAACCAGCTCCGTTATATACAGGCTCTTTCTTTACTTTCTTTATATAAAAAGAACTTTATATAAAAAGAACTTTGATATAGAAAGAAAAAGAATAATTGAGGAATATAGTATGAATATAGATATATCCGGACAACATATGGATGTTTCCCCTGCACTTCGCAGCTATGTTGAAGACAAAATTAATAAACTAAAAAGCCATTATGACAAAATAGGAAATTGCCATGTTGTCCTGTCCATCGATAAGTTACAACAAAAGGCGGAAGCCACTGTTTCATATAGTGGCGGAAAAAATTTATTTGCTAATGCTGAAAATGAAAACATGTACGCTGCAATTGACGATTTAATCGATAAACTAGACCGGCAAGCAAGAAAAAACAGCGAAAAATCGAACAGTCACCGCAACTAATCGCAAGCAAAAAATCAGGCCAGATAGAGAACCCGTGTAACGTATTAAAAAACAATAAGGCGCAGATTATTATCTATACGACAACACGAACCAAATCTAATTAAGTTAAATAAAATACAAACACCGTTAGTTGGGACCAACAATGCTAGTAGAAGAAATCATCACCGCGGAAAGAATCGCATGTAACGTCAATGTGAGCAGTAAAAAACGTTTGCTCGAATTAATCAGTGATTCGCTTGCTAAAGATCACCCTATGTTAAATCAACAGGATATTTTTGAAAGTTTTATCGCGCGTGAAAAACTGGGAAGCACCGCACTGGGGCACGGTGTCGCGCTGCCACATGGCCGGGTAAAATTATCGAAAAAAACCATTGGTGCGTTTTTTCAGCTAGAAGCAGGTATTGATTTTGATGCAGAAGACCGGCAACCCGTTGATCTGATTTTTGCAATGCTGGTCCCTGAAGAATCAACGGATGAACACCTGAAATTGCTTTCACAGCTTGCTGAAAAATTCAGCAATAAAGAATTCAGAGATAAACTTCATAAAACCAATAATAGCAAAGAAATTTATAATTTATTTGAAAACTGGTCACCCGAGGCAACTTGACAGCCACGTTGACAAATAGCCAATAACAAGTAAGCCATGAAAAATGTAATTTCAATTGCCGAGTTGTTCAACTACCACAAAGACCGTTTGGGCCTGACATGGGTAGCAGGTGAAAAAGGAAAAAACAGTAATTTGGAAAAACGACCCATTGGCGATAAATACGCAAGCCCAATGCTGGTCGGACACATGAATTTTGTCCACCCTCACCGAATCCAGGTCATTGGACCCGCAGAACACGAATACTTATTGCAGAAAAAAAAAGTTGAGCTAAAAGAATCGGTCATAAAAATATATCAAAACAACCCGTTGGCCATACTGGTGACAAACGGACTGCCCATTTCACAAGAAATTATCGATAAGGCCGAGAAAATATCGACACCTTTGATTTCATCCAACATCGACGACCAAGAGGTCATCAATCATATACTGTATTTTCTGAACAATGTGCTTGCTGAAAATACCACGGTACATGGTGTATTCATGGCAGTCGCGGGTATCGGCGTATTACTTACCGGTAAAAGCGGTATTGGTAAAAGCGAACTGGCACTTGAATTGTTAAGTCGCGGCCACCGGCTCATAGCAGACGATGCACCCCAGTTTTCCCGGACCGGACCGGACACATTGGTAGGTTCTTGTCCACCAGCACTGCAAGATTTTCTTGAAGTAAGGGGACTTGGCGTACTGAGTATTCGTTCAATATTTGGTGACAGCGCAGTAAAAAAACGAAAAAATTTACGCTTGGTCGTAGAACTTAAACCGGCATCTGAAATTGACTACGCCAAACTGGATCGATTAAAAAGTCATTCTGA
>CAZWBV010000073.1:0-10337 GCA_964632225.1 uncultured Gammaproteobacteria bacterium
TCTTAATCGCCAGTCGAATTTTTTTGCAACTGTGAAAATTGCTGTAATGCTTGAACTGGCAATTTTAAATAAAAATATTCTTATCCAGACACGCATTTTAGCTTTGGAAACAGGGCTATAGCCGAATTCAGCCATTTCATTTTCGGCAAGTAATTCAATGGTGGCTATATAGCCCTGGTTTAGTTCCTTTTTCCAGGAATCTTTGTCACCCTTGCGAAAAAAATCATTTGGTTCCGAACTGATATCCCAAGGTTTTTTGATCGCATCATCCGGTTTTCTAAGATTATCAATACGACAATTCTCGAATGCAGTTTCACAGAAATTGTTGTCGGTATTTAGTCCTATCCATTCGTAAATTTCAAGAAGTTGAGTAGCGCCATTTTCATGCAATGATTCATAACGCACTTCCTTGTAGTTCGCGGTGAGGTTCTTTAACTTACGTGCCTGTGAAATATTCTCTTTCCATCTGTTTGTCACGTTTATTGCGCCTGACGGTGTCCAATGCCACCACGTCTTTGACGCATTAGCAAAAGAGTTTGCGACGGCACGGGGGTCACGAATGATGTGTAGAAAATACGCGTTAGGAAAATTTTCGTGAATCAGTTCTGCGAACAAGGTGTTTTCGGGTGTTTTTTCAACGATGATGGACTTGTTACCATTTGCGGCCTTGATTTCATCAAGCACACTTTCAGCAAAATTGCCTAACAAGCGATGAAATTTATCTTTGTCGATAATTTGTGTTAATCCGCTGACCTTATGTCCAGCTGCTTTACGCTCTGTTTCATATTGCCAACGTTCAATAAAAAGTTTGATATATTGCGTGTACACATGCGTCTCAGATGTCGTGGCGACCTCAGAATGTTGTGCAAGTAGTATTTGCAGCCAGGTGGTGCCACTTCTTGGCGTGCCAATCAAGAACACAATTTTATCTGATTGCTGCATAATTATGACGCTAGCTTAAAGTCTGATTTGAGTTGTTTGATGACAGTCTCGTAATACGCTTTTTCATCTAGTGCTGATTCAGCACGCAATCGAGCATTTTTGCCATAGCTCGCCATTAAGTTCGGGTTCCTTATTAATTCGGCAATTTTATTCGCCATCATGTGTTTGTCACCAGGTTCGATAATGATCGCATTTTTATTATCACCAACAATTTCTGGTATACCACCAGCCCGCGAAGTAATCAGAGGTTTTCCTGCGGCCAGTGCCTCGGATATGGCCGACGGGCAGGCATCCCCCCAAATTGAAGGTACGACAATAATATCTGATTGACAGATCTGCGCCTGTGTGCCCCTTAATTCACCAAGAAAATTAACGTGCATACCTAGGTTATTACTCGATGCGAGATTCTTTAGAAAGGCGAGGTCTGGACCATCACCTGCATAATTTATGACAAAGTTTGTAATGTTGTGTTCTTGGATAAGCAGGTTGGCAGCCTCAATTAAAATGTGTGCACCCTTATGCTTGTTTGCACGTGCACCGACAAATATTTTGATAATCGCTTCAGGCTTTAGTGAGGGGCAGGTAAATTTGTTTATATCGATACCATTTAAAATGCGGATGAGCTTATTTTCAGCTATACAATGCTTCTGTATTAGTCGGTTTCTAACAAAGTGTGAGACACAGTATATTTTATCTACATTAATAAAAGCAATTCTTGTTAGCATGTATTTTATTAGTCGTTTAATTCCTATTTCTGCTTTAGCAGGATAGGGATCAGCAACTGATATACGATTGTGGGTGATGATTGCTTTAACACCCAGCAAGCGCATTATAGGGTAAGTCCAGTGATACGAAGATAAATCTGTTGTATAAACATATCTAATATTGTGTTTTCGAATATGACTCGCTAGATGGAAAATGTTAGCTAAAGAGACCTTCAGTGGGTTATAAACAAACGACTTTATCGGAATTATTTTCTCCGTGATATTAATTGGTGGATTGATCTGCGCAAATGACAGGCATATACCCAAGCCATTCTGATGCATGGTTTTGGCAATGAGATTATATAATCGATAAATATTAATCCAAGCATAGCCAGTTTGGTTTGAATAATTACTCATAAGGAGTATGTGAGGTTTTTTTGCCATTAGATCGAAGGAGTAATCTAATCTTATAGAGACGGAGACGACAGGATTGGGTAACTAAATTTTTCTAATATGGCTTCAGCTGCGGCATTAATGAGATCGAGCTTCTCTGCGTCTAATCGTTCTATACTAATGTTGTTTAAATTTTTTATAGATTCACTACGTTCGTGTATTGACCAGTTTTGTGACAGGTTGATACCGTTTTCATCGAGGTCCAGAAAACGCAGGACGTCTCGAATTGTTTCTTGAGGCTCTTCCGATAATTTTTCATAGGTAATGAGTTTAAATTGCTTGATTTGCTCTGCATCTTTCATCATGATTTCGTTTGATCTTGCCCATTGATGGGCAGCAAGTTCGATAGGCCAGCCATCTTTTCGATGAATGGGCTTAGCCTTTCGTGATATACCTTCAGCTACTGCATAACCATTACGGACAATGGCAACAAAATAATTGTTTTCAAAATTCGCCTGTAACCAAGTCATACGCGCCATATTTGCTGGAGTTTTTTCAAGTAGGGTAGACTTACTTAAGTCAAAACGCATTCCCCATTCCTTTTTTAGGCGAGTGACATCGGGTCCGGTATCGTTTGCTTTTAGACAATATAAGTCCTCACGTGCAGTCCACATTCTGGAAAGCCCAATTTCATGATCAGAAAACAGTTGATCAGTAAGATATTGGCCTTCTGAGGAGAGTGAACTGACAAGAGGGTGTGAGCCTAGAATTTCACTGAGTAAGGTTGTGCCTGAATTATAGCAACCAACAATGAAGACCCACTTTTTGTTTTTAGGAATGGGCGTAATTGTGATTTTGAATTCTCTGCGGATATTTCCTAAACATTCGTTAATTACCGCGTCCCAACGAGTACCTTTCATAAGTATTCCCAAGATAATAATTTGTTTTTAAGTATTATGTAACTCTTTGGTCTATAAGGCAATTGTAGCATAATAAAACTGTTGTTTGGCACTGTATTAAGCGCGTCAATCTAAAAGGCGTGCGATTCATGTGCTATTTGTTGAGTTTGTATCATGTGGTTAAGCGGCCTTAATATACTAGCAAAAACCGATTCAGCGCAAGATTTCAATGAGGCAACATCAACGTCAAATTCAATTATGTGGATTAACTCGTTTACTAACGTGCAGTAAGTGGTCACACCATTGGCATTAGGTTATCATTGCCGACATTTACCTATCTGTGATGGGTATATACTCTGTAGTCAGGCCAACGCAATCTATAACGCTACGGGTATATATAAGACATTTCACTTGTCAATATTTTTTTGTAACTAGCAAAATAATTATAATGATGGATTTTATTCAATAAAATAGCAGTTAACAAGATGGCAGGCACAGCGACTTTACTATTTAGAGGTTCAACCCTCCGATTTATGCAATTGATTGCAAGTATTGCTATCGGATTTTTTATGATGCCATTTTTGATCGAAAGCCTTGGTGATCGGCAATATGGTTTATGGATAATAGTAGGTACGGTCATCTCTTTTTATAGTTTGCTTGATGCCGGTATGGTCATTGCGACACAACGTTTTATATCGCAGGCATTACATGGAAAGGATATGGACGATGTGAACGTGACTATCTCCACTATGTTCTTTGTCTTTTTAGCAATTGGTGTGTTGACGATATTAATTACAGTCATCGTTATTTTGGTTGGTAGCGCATTTATAGATTCGCCTGATGATATACCACTATTTCAAAAGACTATTGCAGTTTTAAGTTTAAATGTTGTTTATGGATTACCTTGTTCTGTTTTTTATGGTGTTTTGACAGCTAAGTATCGCTTCGATCTGTTGAGTTATATTGGTCTTGTTATGTTAATTGTTCGCAGTGCGCTAATTTATTATTTTGTCAGTATTGGGTACAGTATTTTAGCTATTGCGGTGATTACTGTCGCTGTATCAGCGATTGAAAAATTATGGGTTATTGTGATTGCTAAAAAACTCTTTAAAGAGCTTAAGATTGCAATTAATAAGTGTAGTCGATTACGATTTTATGAGTGCCTTAATTATGGGAAATTTACTTTTGTTATTACCGCTGCAAATTGGATTCGTACTTCTAGTGATGATTTGATTGTCGGTGCTATGTTAGGTTTGGCTAGTGTGACACATTACACCATTGCACTGACCTTGATTAAGTATTTTAGTAATGCAATCAGCAGTATATTTGGTGTTATAGGGCCAGTGTTAAATAAATACCATAAGTTGGAACAGTGGGACAATTTACGCTATGCATTTCGATCAACAACAGAAATTTCCAGTCTTTTAGCCATTTTAGCCGGTGGTTTGTTCGTCGTCATCGGTGGCGATTTTATTAATTTATGGATGGGGCCGGGGTATTCTGATTCATATTATGTTCTGGTCATTTTGGCAATCGGGTCAACCTATGCTTTAGCTCAACGGCCTAGCGTAGCGATTCTCTATGCAATTGCAAAACATAAGCATCAGGCAAAAATAACCAGTATAGAAGCTGCGGCAAATATACTTATAAGCTTATCCTTGGTGAAATACTTCGGCATATATGGCGTCGCTATTGGTACGACGTTGCCTCTTCTCGTTACAAAATTGGTATATCAACCTTTGTATACCTGCAAAGAACTGAATTTTAGTCTCATGGACTATTATAAAATTTTAATAAAACAAACTTTAATTGGCTTAGTGGTGTTTTTGCCTGCTTATTACTTTGTACACAGTCAACCTTTATTGTACTTTTACCAAATAATTATAAGTAGTTTATTAATTACTTACATCTATGTGCTAATAAGTTATCGTTTAATCCATCGAAGCACACAGGATTATATCTATGAAATGTGTCCAGACAGATTTGTGCCGATGCTAAAGGTTTTGCTCTTAAGTCTGAGGAAGTAATAGTCCTTTTAATGATATGTACTCAGTACAATATTTATTAGCATTTTGTATGGCAGTGTAACTGGAGTTTGCTCTTTGTAACGCATGTATAGATTTGTCTAAACAGTGTTTGTGGTTTTTAGCAGCAGTTATAATTTCCTGTGCATAACCCGCAGCAGTATGTTCGTTCACTAAAGTGCCACAGATACCATGATCCAATAATTTAGGTATGCCACCTACAGCATGCGCAACAATAGGAATTTCCAACGCCATCGCTTCCAGAAGTACCATGGGTAGCCCCTCATGATCAGACGTCATTAAGAGTATGTCGAGTTCCTGTAATTTTTCTGAAATGTTATTGTGGTGGCCCTCAAAGTAGACATTATCCTCTGTTTTTAATTTCTTGCTGAGTTGTTTAAGTTGACTATGTAACGGTCCGTTCCCATAAATATGGAAATTTACATTTAAATTAGGATGGTGCTCCAGGATGTATCGAGCCGTTTGGATAAATAGATCTACTCTCTTTACGGGTACAAGACGACCTACAAAGCCGATTTTAAAAGCAGACTCCATCGTTTTTGGGGAAGTATGTGATTTTACTTTATGTTTTTTGGTACCTTCCAAATCAATACCGTTTTCTATTATACAAATGTGATCTGCTGGGAAGTCATTTTTTAATATTGTTGCCAAGTCATCTGATACAGCGACAATTTTATCTTGTAGGTAACGTCCACAAAACCGATCGAGAGCAATGATTAGACGCTTAGGGAGTTGCCGCCAGGATGGTGTATGTTCAGGTGTGCCATGTGCTGTTCTTAGCGAGAACATGTTGCCAGATAGAAAAGCAGCAATACTGCCAATAATATTTTCTTTTGTCCGATGCGTATGAACGATGTCTGGTTTTTGTTCTGCAATGAGGCGCTTTAACCGAAAAAATATTTGCAGTGCATTTAATTTTGATTCATCCAAGACAACGACATGGACGCCGGTTTCCTGGAGCCGTTGTTCAAGCGTGCCATGATTAAGCAGAACAACTCTGACAGAAATCATGTTTTTTATATGTAAGGTTTTTACTAGTGTAAATAGCTGAACTTCAGCACCTGCCCATTGATCGCCAGAAGCGATATGAAGGACTTTGTTTGTGCTTACTACTGTCATTAGGGCTGATTTAGGTTTGTTTATTGAGGGGATTTGATAAGCTAAAACATTGGTTTTATGAATTTAGTATTATATCCGGTATAATTGTATCTTAATAAGGTTTTAATTCGTACTATTTCAATATTTACTAAGATATTTGGTTTTCATCGGATAGCTTGCCGATTTAAGTCAATCTGAGTAGCGAATACTAGAAGCAATTAGAGAAAAAGAAAAATGAAAATATTGTTTTACGTATCTATTTTGTTATGTGCTTACAGTTATTTTCTGTATCCATTGATTTTAAAACTAATGCCTCGCCGTACCATACACAAGCCGACCGACAATAAAGAAGCTGTTTTACCCAAGCTAAGCCTGATTACCGCGCATAATGAAGAACTTCGCATAGAAGAAAAGTTGCTTAATACACTGGAAATTGATTATCCATCAGCGTTGCTGGAGATTATCGTGGCATCAGATTGCTCAACGGATGGCACTGATCGTATTGTAGAATCCTACAGTAATAGTAATGAGGGTATCCGATTAGTCAGTGTAGACGAGCATAAGGGCAAGGAATATGCGCAATTATGCGCAATTCGAGAAGCGGGCGCTAATATTCTTATATTTTCTGATGTTTCTACCAAAATCAGTCGTGATGCATTTTATCTTTTGGCCCGCGCATTTTCCGCACCACATGTGGGGGCGATATCCAGTGAAGATCGATTTATTAGCCGGGATGGCAAGGTTGTTGGGGAAGGGGCTTATGTTAAGTATGAAATGTGGTTACGTAATTTGGAGTCAGAACAGGCTGGTTTGGTTGGTCTGAGTGGTTCTTTTTTTGCTGCCCGTCGCGAAGTCTGTGAGGAGTGGGATATTTATTCGCCCAGTGATTTTAATACCGCACTTAATTGTGCAAAGAAAGGTTTGGTGGCGATAATTTCGTCGGATGTGGTGGGGGTTTACAAGGATGTGAAAGATCCGGGTCTTGAGTATCGCAGGAAAATACGCACGGTGATAAGAGGGGTGACGGCGATCGTACGGCATCCTGAAGTGTTAAATCCGTTTCGTTTGGGTTGGTTTGCGTTTCAGGTATGGAGCCATAAAATCATGCGTTGGGGGGTGCCCTGGTTTTTGCTGGCATTATTGGTTTCTTCTGCTGCTTTGGTCCAAGAACACTGGGTTTATGCGTTGGTATTGATTGGGCAAATATTGTTTTATTCTATTGTGGTGTTAGGGCATCTGTTTGCTTCATTTAGGTCAATTACGTTGGTTAAAATTCCGTATTTCTTTATTCAGGTTAATATTGCGATTGCGCATGCGACGGTTTTATTTTTGTTTGGTAAGCGCATGACGACCTGGACGCCGTCGAAAAGATAGATGTTTTATCGTTTGCCACCCGTAGGTAATCCCGTTGTTTTTGATTCTTCGGTTAATTATGCGTCATTTTTAACTTCATTATTTTCTCCTTATCAGCCTTTTTATTTTAATTCCGGTGCGGCTGCGTTGGCGGCGGCTCTAATGGCGATTATTCGGGTTCAGAAGGTGGAGCAGGCTGAGGTGTTGTTGCCTGCTTATGCTTGCCCTGAGATTGTGAGCGCGGTGTTGTATGCGGGGGGTAAACCGGTGTTGGTTGATCTCGAGAAAGAGTCTTCGAGGATGGATCTGGAATTATTGGAAAACAGGATTAATGACAGGACGGTTGCGGTGGTGGCGGTGAGTTTGTTTGGGATTCCTGAACGTATAGTGGAAATAAGCAGCATAGTAAAACAGAAGAATGTTTTTTTGGTTGAGGACAATGCACAGAGTTTTTTAGATGAAGGAGAGACGGCTAAGAGCGAAAGTGATGTAGTTGTTTATAGTTTTGGGCGGGGTAAGCCGGTTAGTTTGTTGGGTGGGGGTGTGGCGTTGGTTAAAGATGATGCACTTGCTGAGCAGATGATGCGAATTAGCGCTTCAGTAAAGCGTGTTCAAGGTGGTCACGTTAACTTAAGGATGAAAGTATGGCTCTATAATCAGCTTATTTCGCCCTATTTGTATTGGATACCGGATTCACTTCCTTTTTTGAAGTTAGGGCAGACACGTTTTAAGCCGTTGGATAGTTTGTCTTTGCCCTGTGATGCGCTGTTGACGATGTTGCCTGCGAATATTCAGCGGTATTGGCGGCAGGGGTCGGAAATTCAATTTCTGATTAGGGAAATGCTTGCTGATTTGGGGAAGGATGAGGTGGTTGATTTGGCGGTTAAAGCTTGCAAGGTGTCACCACCAAGATTATTGCGTTATCCCTTGTTGATTACTTCATCATGTTTAAGAGATGAGTTGTACAGCGCATTAAATCGTGAGGGTTTGGGTGTGTCTAAAATGTATCCAGCACCGTTGCCACGGATTGAAGGTTTGGCAAATGAGTTTATTGATCATGAGCCACTGCCAAATGCCGAGAATTTTGCTGGTCGGATTTTGACATTACCTATTCACCCAGGAGTGCGTGATGCGGATGTTGAGAGGATGGGGGAAGTGTTTAAAATAGTGCTGAGTGCTGAGTGCTGAGTGCTGAGTGCTGATTATTGTATATCCTCTATTTGCATAGCTTCGATATTTGGAGCTTGTCTGAGAGTGGAAAGGATGTGGGGCTTTAACCCCGCACTCTCACCAACCAGAATTTCTCTATGTCTAGCGCGAAACACACCCCAATAACAATATATATGTATTGAAAACAGCCCGCTGTTTTAATACAATCTATCTAATTATTATTGCGTTTTTAGTTAAAAGGGTATCAGGATTGAACCGTAACCAGTTGAAACAACTAGAATATTGGCTTAACAAGCCGAATAGGAAGCCGCTCATCATCCGTGGAGCACGGCAGGTTGGTAAATCCACACTGGTTCAGTTATTTGCCAGGCAACAGCAACGCTCGCTGGCAGAAGTCAATCTTGAGCGTTACCCTGATCTGGTTTCTACTTTCGCGCTTAAGGATATTACGCGGTTGATTGATGTGCTTGAAGCGCTGCCAGGTGTTTCTGAGATCGACCCTTCACTATTATTCTTGGATGAAATCCAGGCGATTCCAGAGGCAATCCCCGTGCTTCGTTATTTTTATGAAGATATGCCGCAATTGCCAGTTGTTGCAGCGGGATCTTTGCTTGAGTTTGTGTTGTCTGACCATCAATTTTCAATGCCGGTGGGTCGGGTTGAATATTTACACATGGGACCCATGACATTTACGGAATTTCTGGATGCACTTGGAGAAAGTAAGCTGTGTTCTATTATATGTGGTTATACTTTGGGTAAAAAAATTGAACCGATTATTCACGAGCGCTTGTTGGTATTATTACGAACCTATTTTTATATAGGGGGAATGCCAGAGGCGGTAAAAGTTTATGCGCATTCAAAACGCGTGAAAGATGTCAATGAAGTACACAATTCCATTATTGAAACCTATCGCGAAGATTTTCCTAAGTATATGGGTTCTGGAAATCTGGGGCGTATTCAACAGGTGTTTAATTTTGCTGCGCGCAATGTCGGTAAAAAGGTAAAGTATAGTCATTTTGATCGCGACCATCAGTCAGCGGTTATCAAGGCCGATATCGAGTTATTGTGTATGGCGAGAGTCACATCAAAGGTATTGCATAGTCATTGCAGTGGCCTTCCTTTGCAGGCGGATATCAATGAAAAAATTTATAAATTAATTTTTCTGGATATTGGTCTAATGAACGCGATAAGTGGTTTAGGTTGGCATACGATCACGCAAATGCAGGATGCGGCGCTCATCAACGAAGGGGTCATGGCTGAGCAGTTTATTGGTCAGCATCTTCAGTCGATTCTTTCTACTTCACCTAATCGAGAGTTAACCTATTGGCTCAGGGAAGGCCGTTCTTCTAATGCTGAAGTTGATTATGTTGTGGGCCTAAGCGGTAAAGTTGTTCCGATTGAGATTAAATCGGGCGCGACTGGCAGCTTGAAGTCGTTACATCAATTTGTTGGTGAAAAATCAGTATCCTGTGCGGTGAGATTTGATGCAGGCTTACCGTCAATACAGACGTTACAGACTAAAATAGAGTTGGCAAAAAAATCGATTGGGGTTAATTATCAGTTAATCTCTTTGCCATTATACCTGGTTGAACGTTTACCTCATTTACTTGACCACAACAACTCAGTCGAACTGAAATAAGAAGGAAGACTACGCGATCGCCTAAAATCACGGAAAAATACTTTATCTTCAGCACCTTAGTCGCCCTCGTTACGATTCAACTGATTTATTTAGG
>CAZWBV010000074.1:0-6272 GCA_964632225.1 uncultured Gammaproteobacteria bacterium
GAAGTAGGTGAGGGGCGAGAGCAGGAGCGGTAGCTTCAACTGATTTATTTAGGTTAAAGCTATGGGAGAAGCATCCTGGGTAGATATTGAATATTTGGGAGGAGAAAAGATTCGTCTAAAAAACGGATCGGTGGAGCTCAGTTTTGGCAAACAATTAACGTCGAATATCGGTGGATTAGATTAGGGGGTGGCACCGATTCCACAGGAACCAGCACACGCATTATCAAATTAAAATCGGGAAAACTTTTTATCCATATCGCGAAGTTTGAGCAATTAAGAAAAGTGAAATACTATTTCTCTACGAACATTATAGACCTTAACTTAATATCCGGCTCATTCGCTTTAGTGTCCTTTACTAACCCTTGTAGTCAGCTATCCCTGGATTGCCTTTTACATTCTTTAATTTAGGTGTATTTACTTTCTTGATTGAAATGGTCTTTTTGAGTCGTAGATAGTCCGCGACAACATCCCAGATGGGTCGCCCCGGGGAAACTTCATTAACCGATGCCCAACCCGCAACCGAGTATTTTTTATTGGGCTGTACCGTTTTACCGTTCTCAAGCGTCATTGCAGATATTCGTTTGCCAATACTCGCCGTTGGATCACATACATAATCCATACCGCCGATACGTACCATATCACCGCCTTGTTGCCTGTATGGATCTTTGTTAAACAAATTATCCGCCACATCTTCTAAAATATCTTTTATCAATTGACCAGTCATTTCACGCTTGCTCGTTTCGGGATAGGTGATGGCCGTTTGGTCCATCACATGCTCCATTGTGATATGCTCTCCTGGCAATACTGTCGTTCCCCAGCGAAACCCGGGTGAAAATGCAATCTCAGAATCACTTTCTTGCCGTAACGCATCACATATCACTTGATCAAACGTACCATTAAAGTTACCTCTTCGATAAAGAAGATCGCCTGATACCGCTAATTTTTCATTTAATTTTGAAACAAACGGCGCCCTGACTTTCTTAATGTACGCCGCCATCTCTCTATCAGCACCAATTAAATTAGAAAAAATAGGTAATAGCTTGTATCTGTAATCTACAACACGGTTACCTTTTACTTTGAAATCCAATACAGCAAGAAATTTTCCATTGGACCCCGCGTTGGTAACCAGTGTTTTTCCCTTTGAATTACTCACAATAACCGGTTTTGGCACGCCATCATGCGTGTGCCCACCCATTATCGCATCTATGCCGGTGACCTTGGATGCCATTTTAAGATCGACATCCATGCCGTTGTGAGAGAGAAGTACCACAATACCCGGTTTTTCGTTGTCACGTATCTCATCGACCAATGTTTGCAACTCAGCATCTTTGATACCAAAGGTCCAGTTGGGTATAAATCGACTGGGATTGGCGATAGGCGTATAGGGAAAACTCTGGCCTATTATCGCCATTTTCACGCCACCGACTTTTTTGATCGTATAAGGTTTAAATGCATGGCCGGTGTCCTCATCAAAAACGGGAACGCCTTCAAAAATCGCTTCATCTTTTACTGAAATATTTTGCGCAAGAAACTCGCCCTTAAATTTCTTTATGTTTTTTAATACATCACTGTCCTGATAAGTGAACTCCCAATGGCCGGTCATGCAATCGACGCCTAAAATATTTGTGGCCCCGACCATATCTTCTCCTTTGGTCCAATACGCCGTACCCGACCCCTGCCAGGTATCACCACCATCAAGCAATATTGTATTTTTGCTGCCTTGTTCATTGCGAAGCTGCTTAATCAGCGTGGCCAAATGGGCAAACCCACCTACTTTGCCATATTTTTTTGCAGCTTCTGCAAACTGGAGATAGGTGTAGCTGTGCGTCGCCCTGGAAAAAGACGGAATTTTATAGAAATCCAGTAAGTACTTACCGACCAGATGGGGCGGCACGCCATGTGCCCGGTTCAAACCAATATTTACATTCGGTTCACGAAAATAAATCGGTAACAATTGCGCATGACAATCTGTAAAATGTAATACACGTGCATGACCAAATTTTGGAATATCATAAGCATTTTTTGGGGCTCGATTTGCGGCAAAAACGGATTGCGGTAGCATGTTAGCCGCACTTGCCATTGCCAATAACTGGACAAACTGCCTTCTAGAAATTGTCATGTATTATGTCCCCACAAAAGTTTTTCATTAATCAATCCATATTAGTCGCAGATGGCTTATTATCAACCATGCACGACGCATGTCATAATACCCCACTACCGCACCAGCATGAGTATAAATAACCGCAATTATAAAAAGTACCGCAGTAAATAACTAATAAAACTCGCTTTTACCGGCATCAACAATATAGCAAATTATTTATTCCACGATGCAAATGTACACATCTGGCTATCCGGCACACCATTACCTGGCGGAAGGCTAAAAGAAAGACAAAGCCGCACAGACAAAAACGTTTTATCTGAACTGAGTATAGCCGTAATATTTCCAAATTTCGTGTTATCGTCCGGGTTCACCCAAGTACCAGCATAAACACCCTTAACATTAGAAATACTGAGACTGCCATCAAAACGACCGCCAGTAACCGAGGCCGAGCTACCCGAGCCAGCAAACGTTAAGGCATCCAGGTCCACGACAACTTGAGAATTAAAATTGTTTACCACGCTCATTGTACCATTTCTTATATTGACACTGAATCCGGACCAGCTACCTGCTATATCGTTATCCAAATAGACCAGATTAGTATAAACGCTTTCAGGGGCAACCCCTGCCGCGATTTTTTGCATTACACCAAACCTAAACTCATCATCTAAAAAAGCAAAATGAGACGTCGCTGTATCAACATATAAACCGCCCAGTGTATTTGTTGCATCGCTCAAATCATAGCTAAAAATATTTTTCGTTTTAGCCAATACCGTACCCACCAGATTTTGGTTAACCAACGCACTCGCCATTGCCTGGTCTTCCCTGGTTATCTCGGTAATTTTACCATTGAGCATTTCAAAGGTAATTATATTTATAGCGCTGGCACCGCTATTATTAACATCTTGTTCAACGCCAACCCAAGTCCCGTTTAATATATTAACATTAACGTCTTTTTCATCATCGTGTAGACACCCGGCGACAACAAAAGTAAAAGCAGCTACCGCTAACACATTCGATAAATTTATTTTTTTCATTTCTTCAGGCCCATATTATTACAGCAATAAAGTCATCACACTGATATAAAGAAGTCGCGTTAAACAGAAATTAATTTTTTAGTCATTCTCAATAATTGCGCCATGCCTTCTAAAACAACTCGATTTCACTTTCTGGGTTTGATTTCCGGGATCCTGATCCCAGAGACGCCAATACCTCTTCGACACTTTTCCCTTTCAAAATATCAACAAACGCCTGCCGGTCCTCAGCGATAGTGAATTTTGATTTTATATCATTTTGCAATTCATGCCATTGCTTCGGGTTAAAAATCCGCTCAGGATCTGAAACCAAGTCACCTAACGCCGACATGCTATTTGATACATGTCCAAAACGTTGTGTTAATTTGTCGTAGAACTGAAAAGCAACAATTGCGGCCTGCATTTTTCCGTTAATAGTCTCGCATCTTGCCATGACTCTTTCTTTTACTGCCTGGTCGCTAATATGAGCGACATCGTCGGATATTGCGCTGGTATTTTCAACCATCTCTGTAAATGATTCTGTTAACGCGTTAACAGAATCATCGCCGTCTCGGAGACCTTGCTGTATAAATGAAACTGCGAAATGCAGCATTAATACCGTTTCTTTCACCTGACTCCAGTCCAGATCAGCCAGTGCTGATGCAGATGTTTGAGATACTTGTTTACTCATCTGAATAATCTCCGCTAACGCTATAAAATACGCACAAATTGTAAAACCCCGGGGTTCTGATACCCTATTACGGAATATAATTAGAAAACTTGACTGACAATGGGCTAAAGTGGCTATCAAATAGGCCGATATTTCTTATATACCCACAGCGCACTTTCAATTTGAAAAAATGCGCTTAAAATTAGGCAAATCAATCGTTAATCTATATTTTTCAAGATAAAGAGGACCCATGGTTTATTTAAAAAACCTTGTCATCCCGCTCTTAATTACATTTAGTTTTATCGTGACGGGTACCCTTACAAGCACTCAGGCTGATGTTTTCTCAATACCCAACCCCCCAAATTCAGCCGATGGGGTATTACGCCCTAAGCGCGGAATGACAATGAATGACGTGCTAAACGAATTTGGCACACCGAGTGAGAAAAAATCGCCGATAGGAAACCCACCTATTACCCGATGGATATACAGTGATTTCACCATCAACTTTGAAAACAAATGGGTCATTCACTCTTCTGTAATGCGGAAATAGCAACTTGAAATAACCTATGATAATTATTTAAATATATTTTTACACAGGTATCATACGCTCCTGGGAGCCTGTTAACTTCTAGTAGGAGCCTGTTATAAGTCACTGCACATTAAATGTAAAATATATATCGAATCGATGTTTTTTTGATTTCATTTCAACTGACGGCCGCATATCATTCAACCAATTTGCGTGATTAGGACGCTTTACCACCACTCTGTTTTTGGCTTTTTCTAGCGCAATCGGCAACAATTTTTTTGCGTCAGAATCTTTTCCTATAATGTCTCTGAATACACGCATCTCTTTTTTTACCAGCGCAGTGTTATTTTTTTCAGGGAACATGGGATCAAGAAAAATAACATCGGGCAACTCATTTTCTTTCAAGTGACGCATATAATCAATCGCGTCTGCATGTACCAGATGAATATTGTCGTGTACTAATTTACCGATTTCAGTATGTCTTTCTGCACGCTTAATACCATCTTCTAATAGCGCAACAATCACAGACGACCTCTCTAGCAACGTGACCTGGCTACCCTGATACGCAAATACGAATGCATCTTGTGCGAATCCCGCAGTTGCATCCAGAATACTGGGCGTGTTACCTTTTTTTATACCGACCGCTCTAACGATAAGCTGATTTCTGCCGCCACCGTATTTACGGCGATACCGTGTTTTACCCGCAGTAAAATCGACAAACACCGGGCCGTGTGCAGAATCACAACTGCGCAACTCCAGTCTCTCTGGCGACAGATGGAGTGTATATCGGGCGTCAAGTGGTCGCACCTTGCCACAACCTAACATCCAACGATCCGCCAACTGGATAGCGCTGTCTTGCAAGCCCGGCTCATAAGTAATCGCTATATTACTATTAGTCATATGTATATTAATATTCATTCTTTTACAATATAAGCTGCCGTTACTACTATTATCCCTGCCACACCCATTCCACCCCTCGTGGCACTTCAGGCTACTTTGCTATGCTAAGTAGCCTTTTTTATATTCTTTTTAGTTATATGTATATGTTAATGTGTTCTTTTACATCATATAGCGCGATCACTATAGTAGGCCTGACTATTTTATTTACCCCCACTAGTGGTAATACAGGCCGTAAATCCTTCACGTTTACGGCCATTTTTTTGTCTGGAATACCATTACTGGTAGGGCCACTTTACCCAATGTGTGGCATCAGTTACGAATCGGGTTAGGAATTGGATCAGGGGGTTAGGTCGGGGACAACTCAGGGGCAACATAGGCAAACACCAATACGGACGACACCTTGGACTTCTTTACAACGTCAACTTCCTTGCAAATCAATTTTCAATCTTACTTTTTTATCCCTATCAATGATGGTTAAACCATTATAATTAGCAACAGGCAATGTGACTACGGCACACGGGTTAGTCACAATATGGGCGCTCATCAACCCTGGCTGTGGTTCCACCCATTCCAATTTTAATTCAGCCGTTTGTTCTCTTATCTTCAGTACCTTACTTATCAGACGCAAATTATATCCAGCCGTCGGCTTTTGGCCCATATGAATGATGGCGACCCTTTGTTTGGAAAAATCAACATTGGGAGACGGCACACTCGTAGACGAATATTGGTTAGACAGTTTTGCAAATGCCCGCTCCAACATCAATGGATCGCTAACCCACTCTATATAAGCGGATCTGGATTGTGAACCGCAATGAAAACTGGAATATATCTGCGCAACACGGTCTGTGGCCGTCTTTTTTGTACTCGTACTACAGGCAATCAAAACCAATATCGAAAAAACCATAAAAACAAGTATTAATGTTCGCATTATATTACCCGTGATTAATAAACTATACTATTTTTGTTTTACAGGGTTATTAAATTAGTTCTTATTCCAGGACCGCCTACTGGCTACCTGATAGCTACCTGATAGCTACCTGATAATTACTCTAGTCGTTGTTGTGG
>CAZWBV010000074.1:6372-10332 GCA_964632225.1 uncultured Gammaproteobacteria bacterium
GCTACCTGATAGCTACCTGATAGCTACCTGATAATTACTCTAGTCGTTGTTGTGGATTTTTCAAGGGCATTAACGGACCCGGCCAATTTCCCGACCCTATTTCCCGACGTTGTATCGACGTTGTATCGACGCCACCACCAAAACGACTTATAAAATTAATGTTCTCTTCATTACCATTGCTCACCGTAACACGGGGAACAATTCCACAAGACTCAGCAGCATTGCAATTTAAAACCTCATTATTAAGGTCGCTAAATGCCTGAATTTCATATCGGCCTGGCTTAATACCATCAAAGCGATATTCATACATTCCATTTGTAGGGTTTCCAATAAATTGAATACCTACCACAGATGAATCAATATCATCAATCAGTACGCCATACTGGTAGCCTGTATCACCGATAGCGCTTAACGGACCCACTTGCATAATAACGGCCACACTCGTACTTCCTATAATATCGCCAGAGTAGTCTATTTTTATCGTACCTTGGTACTGCGCGTCCACTAGACCTGTTCGATTTACCGAAACAGCGTAACTACCTAACTTTGTTAGCGGATCAATCAAAACGGGTGTTACTGATAACCAGGACACATCGCTGCTAACTGTATCAAGTTCAAAACGGCCACCGCCTAGATTTTTTGTCGATAAAACGGCGTCAGTATCAGACCCCGAAAAAAAAATAGATTTCAAATCAACAAACAAAAACGAGGGCAAGGCAGCCACGCCATTGGCCTGAATTAATTTTGCTATTTGAACTGCTTTTTCTGCATTTACCAAACCAAATCCAAACTTGTCATTGCGTACACCTACCCCGCTCTCTATCACGTCAGTGGTAATCGAACCCGACTCAAGCGCAATATCAAATTCGAGCGGCGTCATGTTCGGATAGACCGCCTTCATTAATGCCGCCACACCCGCAACATGCGGTGCCGCCATAGACGTACCCGATAAATGTCGATAATTCGCTTCGCGAATACCTGCATTATCGAATTCTGCCGATGTACTGCGCACACCACCCGCCCCACCACTGCCGCCCGGTCCAGCAATATCTATAAATTGCCCATAATTTGAAAAAATTGATAATTCTTTACTCGTCAGTACATTTTTATCCACTGCGCTGACTGAGATTACTCCGTTGTATGACGCTGGATAGCTCGGTGCATCGGTTGCTGAATTTCCAGCAGCGGCCACCACAATCACCCCGGCATTTCGTACCTCGGTAAAAATATCCTGCTCAAATTGGCTATAGCGCCCGCTACCAAGACTCAGGTTAATGATATCGGCTTTTTTTGCGGGTTGTGGTTGGGTTATTGTATCCAGCCCGGCGGCATATCTAACCCCATCCATAATATCAAAACTGGTCCCGCCGCCCAGCCCAAGCGCACGTATTGGCATCACTTTCGTATTTGTATTCCAGGTCACTCCCGCAACGCCTAGCGCATTGCCCGATAGTGCCGCGATGGTACCAGCAACATGCGTGCCATGAAATACAGAATTGGAGCCGTCATCACCTGGGTCATCTGGGTCGGGATCCTGGCCGTCACCGTCTATAGAATTTGCAAGAGAGGTAATAAAGTCATAACCGGGAACAAGCTTTCCCGCAAGGTCAGGATGAAACCGAACAACGCCAGTATCCACCACCGCAACCACAACATTTGTACTCGGTGCCAGCGCATCGGCAATCAGCAAATCCCAGGCACCGGGCAAATTAATCAATGGAAAGTGCCACTGTTGTGTAAAATATTCAGGGTCATTAGGCTCAGCTAGAGGATGGTGAATATAATTCAAATCCGCACTCTGTACATCAGGCCGAAGCCGCAATGCGTTGACAGCCATGATAGTATCAAATTTTAACTGCACTTCAGAATCACTGAATCCTGACGCTATACTTTTACGAGTATGACTACTCGCGTTAGTATTAGCAGGTTCAGCCTTAATTCCCAGCACAGAAAAAGCAAAACCTTTTTGCTTTTCATCTCCCAAATTAAACAACATCGCATTTCCCGGTTGGCCCGCTTTCGCTACCAATCCGATAGAAGCAGCCCGACTTTGCAATAGCGTGCCCGTCGCTGCATATGCGCTCAGTTGCGATTGTGTATTATTTTTAAATTTCACAATAACATCACCAGGCACAAATTCATCTTGCACCCTTAATGCATCACGGCTATTCAAAACAGTCGTATTTCCAATCGTTAATACATAACTCGAATGCCCGCTGAATGCGCAAACCACAATATAGTAATTACCATTTTCAGGCACGACGATATTTTCAACAGAGGAACGGCTGATTGATTGATCGACTGCATTTGCAGCAAACTCACACGAATCAGCTGCAAAAGAGACCGTATTGGACATATCAAACAATAGCAGATTGAGATCATGCTTTTCTGGATCCCGCGATCTAAAATTGCTTATCGAAAGCGTGATCGTTTGATTTGCGGTTAAAGTGGCGCTGTATGTGTCAAATTTATCCGCGTCAAACTCAAATCGATCACCCGCTGAAGAGACACTGGAATCCGTGTTAGTCGCAATTGCGCTAACGAAACCGCCGACCACAGATGGATTAGGCACCGCTTGCGCTGTTGCAGGTGCGTCGTTAGCAACAAATGACGCAAGTGGGTCATTCACATCGCTATCAACGACAGAACCGGGTTGCGCAATAATAGTGCCGCTAACCGAATAACCTACAGGGATATGCTGGATAACCTTTTGCTGTTCCGCATTATCATCAGTGACAATCAGGGTCACTTTGAAATCACCGAAACCCACGAACTTATGCGAAACTTTCAATCCCGATTGTAAATTGCTCCCATCACCAAAGTCCCATTGGTAAGTGACAATATTCCCGGTTGATCCAGAGCCATCAACCGCAACCGTGTAAGGGGGCCTGGTCTGGTCGCCGCTGGTTCCGGTAAAAGTAAAAGAGGCTTTTAATGGCGGCCGGGAATCAGAGCAACCAGCCAACGCGGTCAGACACAGCACCAACAACCCGATTACGCGTTTGCCGCAAAACATTCAGGTATCTCCTTTTTTTACTTCGCCAGAAAAACAAAATACACTACTTAATCAAACACTTAATCGTTTACTATAAGCGTTATTTGCGTTCAATTTAGTGACCGACTTAACATTAACGCGCTATTTCAGACTGCCAAATTGACATCGTTTTTCTTGTAACTTACTGTTAACAATAAATAAATCATAACTTTATCATTATATCACGGTCGCTCAGTTGAAATTCATGACAAGACGTCGCATTTCAAGTATTGAAAAGGATAGAATGGTATCGTGCTTTAAAACCATCCTTAATTAGCAGGTATTGACCCGGTAATTGAACAGGGCTAATTGGACAATAATGCATATATCTTAAAACAATAAATTCACTTACAATAGCGGCCCGATAGTGATCGACCGTTAATATGTGGGCTGAAAAGAGACGCTAATTACTTCGCTTAGAAGAACGATCCGGGGCAGACACAACAATGAACACAAAACAATGAGTACAAAACAATGAGTACAAAACAATGAGTACAAAAAGAGTTTATAAAGTCATTTTCTCCAATCAAGGAGAAATATTCGAAATATATGCCCGGGAAATTTATCAGGGTGAAATGTTTGGTTTTGTCGAAATTGAGGAAATCGTGTTCGGTGAACGTTCTGCATTATTAGTCGACCCATCAGAGGAGCGTTTAAAAACTGAATTTGCTAATGTAAAGCGCACTTACATACCCATGCACGCCATTGTGCGGATTGACGAAGTCGAAAAGGAAGGCCTCAGCAAAATCACATCGGTATCTGGCTCCTCCAGCGAAAACAAGATCACCAGTTTTCCTGGCTATCTTCCACCGGGCAGTGACTCCGGAAAAAACTAATCCCGACCTGGTTTTCAACTGACGTTAACGGTAAAGCCAATCATTAAACCCGATTGTTACATCGTAAATGTTAAAATCAATCCTTAAAAC
>CAZWBV010000075.1:0-7860 GCA_964632225.1 uncultured Gammaproteobacteria bacterium
TTCGAACCTGGATTGACGGAGTCAGAGTCCGTAGTACTGCCGTTGTACGATTCCCCAATGTACGGGATTAAAAGCAATTTAAAACAAAAAACCCGCCAAACTCAAGTCGAGTTTGGCGGGTATTAAAAAAAACAATGAAACCGTATAAAATTAAAGCGTTTCGTGTTTTAACGTTTGCTTTAACGTTTAGAGTATTGTGGTCTCTTACGCGCCTTGTGAAGACCGATTTTCTTACGCTCCACTTCGCGAGCATCTCGCGTGACAAACCCAGCTTTTCGTAGTGCTGGCCGCAGCGCTTCATCGTGCTGCAGTAATGCGCGGGTAATACCGTGGCGAATGGCACCTGCTTGACCTGTGTTGCCACCTCCTCGCACATTGACCCTTATATCAAAATCGGTTTCCAGGTTCGCGGTTACCAGTGGTTGCTTAACCAACATGCGTGATGTTTCCCGCCCAAAATAATCTTCAATCGATTTTTTATTGATGGTGATCGCACCCGTACCCTTGGTCATAATAATCCGCGCAGTTGAACTTTTTCGGCGGCCAGTCGCGTTATATGTGTTTTCCATAGAAAATTCCGTTGTTACTCAATAATAATAGTGTAGGTATTAGATGTAGATACTAGATTTAGATACTAGAGTTCCAGCACCTTAGGTTGCTGTGCTGCATGCATATGATCTGTACCTGCATACACTTTCAGCTTCTTAAACATTTCCCGACCCAACGGGTTTTTCGGTAACATGCCTTTAATCGCTTTTTCAATTATCTGCGTGGGTGCCTTCACCATCTGATCTTTATATTTGATCGACTTTATGCCACCAGGATAACCAGTATGGTGATAATAGATTTTGTCATTTTCTTTTTTACCCGTCACCTTGATCTTTTCAGCATTGATGATAACGATGTAATCACCCGTGTCCATATGCGGCGTATATTCCGCCTTATGCTTCCCCCGCAAACGCCTGGCCACCTCCGTTGCCAGCCTGCCCAGAATTTTGTCTTTTGCATCAATAAGATACCAATCACGCTTGATATCTGAGGGTGTGGCACTGAACGTCTTCATACCGATGGTCATAGCGTGTGAAACTCCGTTTTATCGTCGTACTAAAGGGTCAGAAATGGTACGGACAGGCGGAGTTTGTGTCAATAGGTTTGCGTATTTTTTACCGAAAACTCATTATGTTAGGGCAAGTTGGGGGGTAATTTTATGATACTTTGAGGGGGGATATACAGCGGAGACGATGCACTCGTTTTTATCACACTCATAAATATATAATAATCAATGGGTTAAATTAAACCATCGAATTATATTTGCAGGTCTTCCACCACCTCACCGTTAATCAAGTGTGCCTGGATAATCCGGTCAATGTCGCTTTTATCTTTATAGCGATACCAAACACCCTCGGGATACACCACCATAACCGGCCCTTCTGCGCATCGATTCATACAGCCTGCTATATTCACGCGAACACCACCCGGTTTCGCTAATTTTAATTCTTTGCTACGCGCCTTTGCATAATCGCGCATACTTCGGGCATCGGCATCCTGGCAACAGGCCCGCCCGTCATCGCGCTTGTTGGTACAAAAAAAGATATGATGTTTGTAGTACATACGTTAACGACACCAAAACAAAACAAGAGCAAAAATAATAAATGAAAGGTAAAAGTAACACAATGACAGCGAAACAAAAATCAAGCAAGAAAATCAACATTCTCGATTTCAGACCGCCTAAATGAGCAAAAATTCAGACGTCAAACAAAATACAGAAATTGAGCAGCTTGCTGATCGTTGTGTTAAATGCGGCATGTGTTTGCAGAGTTGCCCCACTTATCAAAAAACGCTGCATGAAGGCGAATCGCCGCGTGGCCGTATTTCATTGATACAAGGGTTATTAAGCGGAGAATTAAAAACCACATCGACACTATTAGCGCATTTGGACAGCTGTTTAAAATGCCGGGCATGTGAAGATATTTGCCCATCAGATGTGCCGTATGGCACCATTATCGACACAATCCATAATCACATTGAATCCAGTTTTAAACGCGGTTTATTTTATCGGATATTCAGGAAAACTGGATTGAGTCTGGTAAAACACGCACCGCTGCTGTCGATATTCTTTTCCACGTTACGCTTTTATCAACAAAGTGGATTGCAGTGGCTAGCGTCACACAGTCTATTCGCGATCGATTCCCGGTTCGCACAACTCAATAGCGCGCTACCCTTGATTCCGAAAAAACCGAACTGGCAAACGTACTACCCGCCCCTAAATACACACCAGGGTGATATCGCATTGTTTACAGGCTGTATCGCACGCACGCTCGACGTAAAAACACTGCAATCAAGCATCAATGTGATGACTAAATTAGGTTACGGCGTCTATGTACCCCGAAATCAACGTTGTTGTGGTGCACTTCACCAGCACAATGGCGCAAAACAACAGGCAAATTTATTACTTAACTATAATGAACAGGTATTTGGTAAATTGAAAATTGACGCTATCATCAGCGTCGCCAGTGGTTGCGGCACCGTGTTAGCAGAAGGGTTAACGGAAGGGTTAACTGAAGGCTCCAATGGTGTGTCCGCTCAGGTAATTGACATTAATACCTTCTTGTCAACAATAAAATGGCCCGAAAATATAAACCTGAAGCCATTGAACAAAACCATTGTCATCCATGACCCCTGCAGCTTGCGTAGAGTCTGGCGTCAACACGACAAACCCTATCAATTACTAAAGAAAATTCCACAAATAAAGATAGAATCACTGCCGCATAATGACCAGTGTTGCGGTGCAGCGGGGAGCTATATGTTAACGCATCCGCAGATGGCAAACTCACTGCGCGACGACAAGTTAAATTCAATTCAGGCCCAACCATTCGACTTTCTGGCCACATCCAATATTGGTTGTGCATTACATTTTGCGGCGGGTTTGAAAGCTGACTTGAAAAAAAGACAGACTGAAATCGACATCATTCACCCGGTTGTGCTGATAGACCAGCAAATCGAACATAGTTAACCACGGAGAAGCCTATTTCTTAGCTATTCATATTATCATAGCTAAGCTGGCCAAGCTAAGCGAAGCTAACCAAAAGGTTCGCCCAGGAAACAACAATAACTTAATTAGGACAGGAGCAGGTAATGAAAACAATATTAGCACTACTGAGTATGATAATTTTTGCCACGGGCTGTTCCACTTTTGCTTATGACAATAAAGAAATACCAGCCACGCAACCCACATCAGCAGATAACCGGGCACAATTTAACATTGAAAGAGATCGTGGGAATGACGGCACGTTGTTTATTTTGGCGTTGTCCGGTGGGGGTAGCCGCGCTGCTTATTTTTCAGCCCAGGTTATGTTGGCGTTACAAAACCTCCCCGGCAAAAACAATAAAAACCTGTTGGAAAGTGTCGACGCCATTTCTTCCGTTTCGGGTGGCTCTTTACCCGCTGCGTACTACGCCATTTCAATGGACCCCGGTGATAACAGTGGCAAGATACCTTCAGGCCGGGTCTGGGACCGCAATACTGTAGAAAAATTAATGAGCAAAAACTATATTGGCCGTTGGATTGGTAATTGGTTTTGGCCTGATAATATTGCGTTATATTGGGCCACAGCCTATGACCGCTCCGATATCATGGCGCAGACTTTTGCCGACAATTTGTACGACACGCGTATTACGGGAACCGATCTGACGTTCAACGATATCAATCCCGATCGACCCTATATTATTATTAATTCCACTATTGGTACATCCGAAAACTTTAGTAAATCATTTACGTTTACGGATGAACATTTTCGAGAGAAAATTAATTCAGACATATCCCGGTATGAGGTATCACAAGCGGTCATGGCAAGCGCCGCTTTCCCTGCTGTATTCAACTATGTGACTTTAAGAGATTTTTCAGATAAATCGAAGAAAAAATACCTGCATGTTTTTGATGGTGGCAACGTTGATAACTTAGGGTTAGAGAGTGCGCGCACTATTATCAATAAAAAGGAAAATGATAAGTATGAGAAAATTATCATTTTATTAGTGGATGCCCATACAAAATCTCATGGCGTACCAAGCAACAAGTACGACGCCAGAAGTGGCTTAGGCTATGCAGTGGACTTTAATTTTTTAGACAGCTCCGACAGTTTGCTGCAAAAAATGCGCGATGACTCACTTGTTAAGACTCAGAAATTAATTGAGGATTTAGAAAAAAAGGGCAAGGCAGCCATATTTTATCATTTGTCTTTTGATGAAACGAAATATTTTAAGGAAGAAAAAGCGATGACCACTGAATACAGTTATGAGGAAGATTCAACTATTCAAATTGCGCGACCCTTGCACCAGGTTTTAAACACCATTGCGACCAATTTTAATATTTCTGATGAAAATGCCACGGCGATCAGCGATGCCGTTAAATTATTAGTTACACAGGATAATGATTGCATCCAGAGAATTCAGTCTTTAATCATAGGTAATAAATTAGATAGGAATATTCCACTGTGTGTTTGGCCTAATGACAATAATAAAATGTAGCCAGCAGTAGCAATCTATCATCAAGCCCAACCAGTAAGTGCGCGGCTATTGGGCGCACACCGGTATTCTGATATCGCCCCTCGTCATCGACCCGATTTCGCGAGTAAAACCGAGTCGATGGCGGCGCTGTATAGCAACCCCTGCCCTGTCAGGAGGAACAGCACAGCGGGAGCAAAAACGGCCAGGTTAGGCTGATTCGATCAAATAGGCGTAATATTATATTGTTATATGTAATATTTACGCTATAATTATTAGCGTCATGATAAATAGAGACGTATATACTTATCTACAAAAAAAATCCGAATCAAAATTTGGTCGTATCACGATACTGACGGGTGCGCGACAAACAGGGAAAACAACACTTGTAAAAGAAGTTTTTCCTGACTTTGATTATTTGTCACTTGAAGATCCGATTACCAGACCGGATTATGCGGCGCTATCTGCTACGCAGTGGCATGAGCAACACCCCATTGTTATTTTGGATGAAATCCAAAAATTACCGCAGTTAATTGAATCAGTAAAAGCCGTGTACGATCAATTTGATAATGCGCGTTTTGTATTACTCGGTTCAAGTCAAATTTTATTGCTACAACAGATCAAAGAGAGCCTTGCAGGAAGAGCAGCGTTAATAGAACTTTATCCATTAACACTACCCGAAAGATTGACCTCTTCTTGGAACGATGAAATTAAACCGTCTAGACTAATACAGTTTCTCGACAGCGCTCTTCGCAAAACGGCTGACAACACGCACTCTAATGGAATAGACACATCTTGCTTTAAAGGAACCCCACTGGCTAACCCACGTTATGCGCATGCTGAAACCGAGTTTCGGCACTACCTGGATTATGGCGCAATGCCTGCCATTGTTGACGAATCACTGCAAAGCGTGGAAAAACGGGATTGGTTACGCGACTACGTCAGCACTTATTTGCAACGCGATATTCGAGACCTTGCTAATCTCCGAGAGCTAGAACCGTTTGTCCGAGCGCAAAAAACACTGGCCTCCCTCACATCCCAACTTTTAAATACCAGCACATTAGCGAAGCAAGCGGGCATTACTAACATCACAGCCAAGCGGTTTATCAATTACCTCGAAATCAGTTACCAAATTATCCTACTACCGCCTTGGTTCCGTAATCTGAATAAACGTCTATCCAAATCCCCTAAAATTCACTTTCTTGATCCTGGTATTCAGCGCATCTTGTTGTCTCGCACAGGAGAGCTTGCAGGAAATGAGTTCGAAAGCGCTGTTGTATCAGAATTTTTTAAACAAATTAGAAACAATCGTCTCCCCATAACGTGCTACCACTTACACACACTAGATGGTAAAGAAGTGGATTTATTGCTTGAACTGGATGAAGGCTTCATCGCTGTCGAAATAAAGCAAAGCAAACGCATATCGTCATCCGATGCTCGACATTTGCGTAAACTCGAAGGCATTTTGGACAAACCCCTGCTGCATGCTTTACTAGTATCAAACGATCCACGCGTTCATAGCTGGGATGATGGCACAATAACCGCGCTTCCAGTGGCATGGCTGTTTGCTTGATATTTTACTCTGCTGAGGTATTTAGAAAAAAACATATTGATCGGGCGTTGGCGTTACTCTGCCTAATTCCAATAAAGGCTTAGTGAAATATTATTGCTTTGGTAATTGTAGTCATCTTTCCCTTGCTCTATGTTTGATTTATTTTTTAAATAGCTGTAATCAGTGTATATCCAAATTCTTTTATTCAGGCGATAGATGAGTCGTAAATTGGCGTGTTTGCGACTATCTTTGCGTGTTATTTGGGTGTTTACGTCAATCTGATTGGCATCCGCAAAATCACTGCGCCAGTATTGCCACCCCCACTGAAAATTGAATCTGCGACTTAGGCGTATATCTTGCTTAAATCCCAGCTTATTCCGTGTTGGGGAAAAGCTACTTATCACTTCATTATTATTTCCAATAACATCTTCGCGATCATTGATTTCGTATTCATAAAACCAGTGAATGGCATATTTAAAGCCCAAGTTTAAGCCTGAGTCTGAGTCTGAGCCTGAGCCTAAGTTAGAATGTAAATATTTGCCAAAAATCCGCAGCCGTTGTCTGTTTCCAGTCAAGTGATCATATCGATTTGTGGTGGACTCAATATTGCTGAACTGATAGCGTGCTGTCACCGAGGTGGCAGGATTTATAGTATAGTCTGCGTCCAGCTGAATCAGCTGTAAGTTCTGAAAGTTTTTATTATTATCCAAAAACAGCGATTGTACTTTGCCGCTAGCGGTTAAGTTTGTTGTTGAAAAAAATAAGTTGTAAGGTATTTTGTAACCAACGCTAGCATTTAGTAACGTATAATTATAATCGATTAAACGGACATATTGCAGTGTATACAAGGCGATATCAGCGAACAACGATGAAGAGAAGGATTGATTAAGTTTGGCATAAAAGGAGTAATAGGTATCTCCTTCTTCGGATTTTTGCGCTAAATCGTCCGTGGCATTCAGTGTGACATTGTCATTATAGCCAAAGCTACCACTCAGGCTTCCGTTTAACGTATAAGAGAATGCACCGCTATTGGATGCGCCCAGTTTTTTGAGCATACGCGTAGCCAGTTGACGTTGTTCGTTATTGATTGCGTGGGTATAGGATAACTGAAAATTATCTTTGGCTAAGTCGGCTTTGGTCATTTTAAGTGCAGCCAAGCCCATATTAAAATAAGCAACGGCGGCAAGATCTGGGTCGCTAGTGGCATCTTTCAGAATTTCGTAAGCTGCACCATAATCCCCTAGTTTGTAAAACGTGACCCCCGTGTTGTAGGGCAGTCGTTTGTTGAGCATACCCAATCGCTGTGCTTGTTGAAAATAGTGTAGGGCGGCTTGATAGTCTTGCAAATTGAAAGCACGCATCCCTTGCTTGAATAGCAACTCGCTTTGTTGAGCCTGCGCCAAACAAGTGCTTGAATATATTAACAACCCCATTATCAGGAGCCGGAATACCGTATGCTGCATCGATCCTATATTGGTATTTTTATACTTGTTTTATTTCGGGGGAGCTGCAGCGGGTGGGTCTGTGCTGCCAGCCGACGCTCCATTATTATTGCTGGGTGTTTTTGCTATTGCTTCATTGATATCGTTTATTTCACCTAAATCAGGTTCTGGCAACTCAATGACCTGCATTGAGGATGTGGGTACTTCATCAAGACCAATAACACGTATGGTGATATTGTCCAAGTCATCAGACGCCTGCACCAACGCAATCGGCGTCAGCATTGAGTATAAACTGAAAGTGGCTATAAAAGTGACTAAGAATTGTAAAATAAACCGATTCATTGTTTCCTCAATGTATTCTTACAA
>CAZWBV010000075.1:7960-10246 GCA_964632225.1 uncultured Gammaproteobacteria bacterium
TGACTAAGAATTGTAAAATAAACCGATTCATTGTTTCCTCAATGTATTCTTACAACGTATTCTTACAACTTGCGTATTGCAACCAGCAGCTACTGCAATTATACCGACATCGTGACTGAGTACGATTTAAAACAAGTACTCACTATATCACTATACTATAATACTCTATGTAGGGCTATGTATGGCCAACGCTAATATTGATGCGATACTCTTTCTCTGCATTCCTGTGTTGTATTCGCATTACCAGTATGCCCGGCGCAGCATTATGCGCAATAACGGGTAGCGATAATAAATTATCTCCTTTTATGAGTTTGCCATTCCAGGCAAGTTCGTGCAAACCTGAATAACCTTTTAGCTGGATGTTGCTTGGGACAAGCACGGAAAACGTGACGTTTTCCAATGCTTGGTCAGAGTTCACGACAAAATTGATATCGTGGGCTTCATTTAATGTGGCAATAACAGCACTCATTGATTGTGTCGATGAATCCAATGGTTTGAATACAAATGTGACGATTAAAAGTAAAATACTGACGACTAATGCGCTAGCGGCTCCAGTGGAAAACCAGATGACTTTTTGCTGGTGTTGTTGATGTTGTTGATGTTGTTTTGTAGCTCTGGTTTCGACAATGCGTCGTAACAACGCGGGTGACGCCTGTATGCGAGGCATGGACTTCATTGCATCCAATAACTGCCTGCGTTGCGTGAACAATGTCTTGCACGTACTACAGAGTTGCAGGTGCAGTTCAATGGCTTGGTACCTAGCACCCGTTAATTCACCATCCAAATAAGCGTCTAGCTGATCTTTGACGTCATTGCAAGTAAGGGATGATTTTAGAGTCATTTCGCTTTGCTCCTAATTACAGGTACGCCTAAAGGGCAAAATGGGTTCCAAGTTTTTTAATGTCTTTTGTATGTTTTCCCGTGCCCTATGCAGCCTGGATTTTAGTGTACCAACGGGCACGCCAGTAATTTGCATAATTTCAACTAATGTGTAGTCCTGCATGTCGTGCATGATCAATACGTGCTTATGGATATCATTTAGATTATTTAGCGCAATCGCAATTCGTTGTTGCTCCTGAGTCATTTGCGCGTGCTCGTCGGGACCTGGTTCATTTGCAACGGCATTTTCAAGCGGGTTATTTTCACTCGAATAACTGTCCGTTGCGTAGCCTGATACCACCGGTGAACGCTTTTCATGGTGCCATTGATTGACAAACAGTCGATAAAGTATTGTCGCCAGCCAGGCCCGAGGATTTCTAATGTGTGCCGTATCAATTTTTTTTTGGCTAAGATTCACAAATAAATCATGCACCAAGTCTTCTGCTGATTCTCGATTGCCACACAAACGATACGCAAAGCAAAGCATCTCGTTGGCATGAGTTTGCAGAAATTGTTTGAAATCCATTGATGGCATCTATTGCGTAACCAATACAGCACACAAGCAGTGCCGCTATTATTGTTATCAAACTGCATGTTATCAAACTGAAAATATTTATTACCAAAACAAACTACGCCCCGCGGTAACGTGAGGCGTAATCCGGCTATTCAACTAATGACCGCTGGAGATAGTGACTCAGTTGTTTATGCCAACTCCAAGGCCACCGCCATCGACATTATTACCGTAATACCACCATGGGTAGGGTTGCGGTGGAAAAACGATGCTACCCAGTGTCGTTGATAGATCCGTGGTTGACGACGCCTTTAGTCCCATGTCTGAAATTGTGTAGAGATAAACATTGTCGGTATCAGCCATAACCACCGAGCGCCGTGGTGCTGCCCATTGGAAATACCATCCATTATTGCAATTTTCGGCGTAGGGGTAAATCAATACCGGATCATTCTTACAGTAATAATCAAACGCTAAATCTGAATGATCCACTCTACCCAGTTCTTTAAAACCGGATTCTAATGTGATTTCGTAAGCCACAACACCGCTAAAATATTTGTCAGTATGGTTAGGTGAAATTTGCAGAGGAATGGCTAACAAATTTGCCGGTTTATAAAAAGTAAATGCTTTATGGTCATATTCGGCAGCGCTCCAAGACCAGCTTTGAGGCGCATCAGGGGTGAATTTGTGGATCACCTTTGGTTTGCTCATGTCACTCACATCCACTAATTGCAGTTGCATGCCATTACCGACACCTAAACCATCCTCGCCACCTGCACGCCCAATGGTAATAAGATGGTCGCCATCATACGGGTGCATGTAAGTACTGAATCCAGGAATGGTGAGTTCGCCCAATAATTTAGGGGAGGTGGGGTCGCTCAGATCAAAGGTAAATAAGG
>CAZWBV010000076.1:0-6794 GCA_964632225.1 uncultured Gammaproteobacteria bacterium
AGGCTGCTGGGGTCTTTGACTTCATCACTTAAGCCAATCGCATTTTCAGGTAGCCAATCCTGAATTTTTATGAGCCGGGTATACTGAAAATCAGTTTCGTAGGTTTCGACGGCTAATAATCTAACCAAACCATCCAGTTGAGCATGAATTGATTGTAGCTGTTGTAAATGTTCCTGGCCTTCAACGATCAGTAATTTTACACCGGCATCTTGTAGTATATAGGCGATATTATCGGCGCGGTCATTGACAAACAACGGTATAACAACCAGGCCCATGCCCAGCGCGGCTTGTTCTATCGTGATCCATTCTCTGCCATTTGGCAGCATAATAGCAATTTTATCGCCGTGCTGAAAATGTTCATTTTTTAATGCAGCTTGCCAGCGCGCAACTTCGCCGGACATTTGTGACCAGGTAGATGAGGCCCACGCATTTTTGTCTTTATCAAAATACCGGTACGCGATCTGATCAGGTGTATTGTTGACCCGTTCTCTGAAAAGACCCGGTAATGTTAGTTTTGCGTTTTCTTTAATTGCTATGTTCATAATGGTGGTGTGTATATAATTATATTAGTTAATAAATTATTTATTAAATAGTGTAGTTATCTATTATTTATAAAGCTAATTTCAAAACAATTTTGTCAGCTTGTCCAACCTGCATCGGGTGTAAATCGATCACCCTGTTTTTCGGTTAGTTTTGTGAGCTTGTCTTTTAATACCGTTTTATCTTCTTTGTCAATATAGTTCATTGGGCCACCTCGAAACGGTGCAAAGCCAGTACCATAAACAATACCTGCATCAAGTAAATCGCTGTCTTCAACGATTCCTTCGCGTAAGCAGGCGACTGATTCATTCAGTAACCGCAATATGAGCCGGTCACATGCTTCTTGACTGGTAATGTTGCTGCTACCCTCGCTATTTTCTCGTTTTTTGCTGCCTTTATTTTTATCGTAACGATAGAAACCTTTTCCAGATTTTTTACCTAAATTGCCTGCGGCAACCAGTGTCTTCAGTCGCTCAGGAATGTCGCCGTTATATGCTTTTGAAAGGTTCTCCGCGACGTGCAGGCAAATATCCAGGCCAACAGCGTCTGCAAGTTCAATCGGACCCATGGGCATACCATAGTCCAGTGCCGCCTTGTCTATGACGTTGGCCGGCACACCTTCGGACTCCATTACCACAGCTTCCATTAGATAGGGCATTAATATTCGATTTACAAGGAAGCCGGGTGTGCTCTTAACCGGTATCGGCAATCTATCGATGTGTCTTGTGAAAGCGCTGGCTTTATCGATGACGTCCTGATGGGTGTTGGGCCCATACACTATTTCTACCAATTGCATCAGGGCAACCGGATTAAAAAAATGCAGACCGACCAGGCGTTGCGGATTTTTAAGCACCTTTGCCAGATCTTCAATCGGGATGCTTGATGTGTTGGTGGCCAGTAGGGCATCTGGCTTGATTATGGGTTCGATTTCCTTGAGCAAAGTATGTTTGGCGTCCAGGCTTTCGAAAATAGCTTCAATGATTACATCGGCTTTTTTTAGCCCAATTGCGCCGTTTATATCCGGGATCAAACGATCCATGGCCGCTGTGACCCGTCGTGGCAGTTTTAATTTCTTTTTAAATAATTTGTGCGCGCGTTGCATTACCTTTGCGATTGTTTCGTGATGGTGATCTTGCAGCGTGACACTGAAACCACGCAATGCACACCAAATGGCAATGTCGCCCCCCATCACACCGCCGCCAATAACGTGAATATGTTTGGGATCGATCAAATCCTTGTTGCCCAGCGATTTCATTCTTTCCTGAAGAAAAAATAGTCGTATCAGGTTTTTCGCTGTTTCGTTGGTAACTAATTGCGCTTCTGATGCGCGTTCCTCGTTAAGCATGCGACCCGGTGTGTCGGCATATTTTTGCCACAAATCTATAATGGCGTAAGGCGCTGGGTAGTGTTTTTGTGGCGCTTTTGCAGCGACCTTTTTGCGAAACACTTTCGCTAACCAGGGGCGTATAAAACGATGATTCGTCATACTTTGCCATCGTTTTGCTTTGTGCGGGGCTGGTGGTTTGAGTATGGTGCGTCTGGCCGCTTCCAGTAGTTGCCGTTTTGGTACCGCATAATCCACTATGCCTATTTTCTTCGCAGCACGCGCACTAACGGCGCGGCCAGTTAACATGATATCCATCGCGGCGGGTGCGCCGATGAGGGGCGGCAAACGTACTGTGCCACCAAACGCGGGGTGTATTCCTAGTTTAACTTCAGGTAAGCCCAGTTTTGTTTTTGTATCATCTTCAGCAATTCGATAGCGACATGCGAGTGCGAGTTCCAGACCGCCGCCCAGACAGAAGCCACTTATCAGCGCCACGCTAGGGCAGCTGAGGTTTTCAAGTCGATCAAACACGGATTGTCCCAAGCGGATAAATTCAGCGGCTTCTTCAATGGTTTTCTTGCTGGAAATTTCTTTAACATCAGCGCCAGCAATAAAGCCGCTTTCTTTAGCAGACAAAATAACCAGGCCTTTGGGCATATTTTTTGAAAGCGCGGTAAGCAAATCGTCTAACTCAGTGAGTGCGTCGCTGCAGAGCGTATTTACACGGCTGTCTTTTTTTGAGAAATAGGCCCAGGTGATATTATCCTTGTCGTTTTCCAAACGCCAATGCTGATGGGATGTTTTTTCTGTCATGTTATGCGCCCTCCCTTTCAATTAACATGGCGCCACCTTGTCCACCGCCAATGCATAAGCTAGCCATGCCTCTTGATGCGTTATTTCGTTTTAATACACTAAGGAGGTGCAGTACAATTCTAGCCCCGCTGGCACCCACTGGGTGGCCGAGGCTGATGCCGCCGCCATCAACATTTAGACGTTCTGTGTCGACTTCACCGATTGCACTGCGCGTGTTTAATTCTTCTCGACAATATTTTGAGTCCTTCCAGGCAGCTAGACAAGCCAATACCTGAGCAGCAAATGCTTCGTTAATTTCCCAATAATCAATATCTTCGGGCTTGAATTTCTGACGTTTTAAAATCGGCGCCATGGCATGTACGGGTCCCAGGCCCATTTGACGGGGATCCACGCCCGCCCATTCACTGTCGACGATGCGGCCCATGACGGATAAGTTATGTTTTTTGACTGCTTTTTCACTCGCCAATATTAAGCACGCTGCACCATCAGTGATTTGTGCACTGTTACCTGCCGTGACATCTCCAAAGGGTTTGTCGAAGACCGGCTTGAGTTTAGCGAGGCCAGCCATATCTGAATCATGTCTGACACCGTCGTCGTGATCAAAAAAATGGCCGTTATGGTCGTAAATAACTTCAATTTCATTCATGTGCCCATTTTTGTGTGCTGCTGATAACCGGTGATGACTTTGCATTGCAAACTGATCCATTTCTTGCCGCTTAATATTAAACCGATACGCCAGATTTTCAGCCGTTTGCCCCATGGACAGACCCACCACTGGATCGGTTAAGCCGCAAACTAAACCAATAATGGGTTTTAAATGTTTTACTCTCAATGTTGAGAATACTTTGATTTTCGCAGCGACTGATCGGGCAGCAAACAGTTGCCCTAACCAGGCCACCATCGCATCATTATGTAAAACGGGTGCATGACTCATGGCTTCCACACCACCGGCGAGCACCAGGTCGGAACGGCCGCTTGCGATATTGTGGGCAGCGCAATCGAGTGCTTGCATTCCCGAGGCGCAGTTTCGTTGTACGGTCCAGGCAGGTACGCTTTTTTCGCAACCCAGGCGCAGCGCGACGACGCGGGCGATGTTTGCTTCGTTTGGTCCTGGCATGACGCAACCGAGGATGACTTCGTCTAATTCAGAAGGGTGAAAATCATGTCGTGCAAGTACCGCACGGCCTGCATAGGTTGCGAGGTCAGCCGCATGAAATGGACCGGGTTTACCTTTTGCTTTTAAAAACGGTGTGCGACTTCCGTCTACTATGTAAACCGCGTTGGTGGAGCCAGCATAGTGACCAGCGCGTTTGTTAGGATTTTTTTTTTGTTCCATTTATAAGCGTTCTCCAGATATTCGTTTAGTAATGGCAGCGTCTTCCTTGCTTTGTTCGACAGGTGCTTTGACAGATGCTTCTGTAGAAATGTTTGATAAATTCTCGGGTAACTTGTTTGATGTTTTGTCAGATAAATAATCTGCATCAAAATCATCAACCTTGATGACGTCCTTACGTGCAGTGTCTGCTTCAAGCAGGATTTCGGCTTCGCTTTGGTCGATAATTTCCTTGCTTAGTGCATCTTCAGTGAGTTCACTTAGACTGTGGCCGGTAATTTTACCTTTGCGTTGTGCGCTAACAACTTTTTTCTCAATCGGTTCCGCTTTTATTACTTTTACTAATGCATCTTCCAGGCGGCCCAATGTTTCGGTCGCCGAGTCGGGAAGGTATATTCCCTGGGTGAGTCTGTCTCTTGTTGCCGAGGGTTCAAGTAACAGATTCGCGATTTTATGACCTAGCTGGTCGCTGGGTGCGGAATACGTTCTGCCCAACGGAAAACAGATTCCCTTTAACAACCAGGCAATCGGTCGATTGGGGAAATTATCCAGAAAGGCCATCAAGCTTTGCTGGGATTGGTATAATGCGTCTTCACACGACCATTGCAGCAGCGGAAAATCGGCTGGTTTTCGCCCTTGATCTTTAAAATGTTTTAATGTTGCAGATATTAAATACATTTGACTCAATACATCCGCGAGACGGCCAGACAGTTTTTCCTTGCGTTTTAGTGAGCCACCCAAAATTAATAAGCCAATGTCAGAGACCAAAGCAAAGGAACTACTTAACCTTGTTGTTTGTTTGTAAAATCGTTTTTCCATTCCGTTTGGCGCCTGTACAAAAAACGCGCCGGTTAAACCAAGAAAAAGAGTGCGAAATACGTTGCTGATGGAAAAGCCGATGTGTCCAAAGAAGACTTTGTCAAATTTTATCGAAGCGGTTTCGCTATCTGTTTCCGCGACTGCGTGTACTTCTTTCAGGACGTAGGGATGGCAGCGCATCGCGCCCTGCCCGAAGGTGATCAGTGAGCGCGTGAGTATATTGGCACCCTCTACCGTGATACCAATGGGCACCGCTTGATAAATGCGGCCTAGAATATTGCGTGGGCCCATACAGATACCGCTACCCCCCTGCACATCCATCGCGTCGGTAATAATGCTACGCATGCGGGTTGTCAAATTATATTTTACAATGGCTGATATTACAGATGGGTGTTCGCCCTGATCAACAGCACCTGCGGTGATTATACGTGCGGCGTCCATTTGGTAGGTATAACCGGCCATTCGCGCTAACGCTTCTTCAATGCCTTCAAAGCGGCCAATAGGTGTTCGAAACTGTTTGCGGATACGTGCGTAGGCCCCCGTCGCGCGACAGGCGAGTTTACCGCCGCCAGTACTCAGTGCGGGCAACGAAATTGAACGGCCCGCCGCGAGGGATTCCATCAGCATGCGCCAACCTTGGCCGGCGCGCTGTTGGCCGCCAATAACCCAATCCAGCGGGATAAAAACATTTTTACCGCTATTTGGCCCATTTTGAAACGCCAGATTCAGTGGCAAGTGACGTCGACCAATGTGAATGCCGCGTGTATTGGTTGGAATCAGTGCAAGTGTGATGCCTATATTTTCTGTTTCGCCTAACAAATGATCCGGGTCGTAAAGTTTGAACGCGAGTCCGAGCACCGTGGCCACGGGTCCCAGTGTGATATACCGTTTCTCCCAGTTCAGTCGAATCCCAAGGACATCCGGTTTGCCTTCAAAGGTTTCCCGGCAGACGATGCCAGTGTCTGGAATAGAACTGGCGTCACTGCCGGCTTCCGGTCCGGTGAGCGCGAAGCATGGCACTTCCTGGCCAGCGGCGAGGCGCGGCAGATAATGTGCTTTTTGTTCATCAGTGCCGTAATTAAGTAATAATTCCGCAGGGCCCAGAGAGTTAGGTACCATGACAGTCACTGCTGCCGTGGTACTGCGACTTGCAATTTTAGTGACCACTGCGGAATGCGCGAGTGCGGAGAAGGCCAGACCATTATATTGCTTTGGAATGATCATACCAAAAAATTTGTTATCTTTTATATATTGCCATACCTGTGGCGATAGATCACAATCTTCATGGTTTGTTTGCCAGTCATCAATTTTATCGCATAGGGTTTGGACTGGTCCATCTAAAAATGCTTGTTCTTCGTTTGTTAACGTCGGCGATTGCTCGGCCAGAAATTTTTTCCAGTTGGGTTTGCCGCTAAACAAATCGCCGTCCCACCAGACTGTGCCTGCTTCCAGCGCGTCTTTTTCAGTTTTTGAGATCGCAGGAATAGCGTTTTTTATTATAGGCAGTACTTTGTCGCTGATAAACCGACGTCTAAGCTTGGGTATACCGATGGGCGTGATAATAAGGACGAATACTGTCCATGCAATGAAGGCTGAGAAGAAAGACGAGGCCGGTGAAAAAGTGTAAATTGCCAGTATTATTGCAATTGCATTTGCCCAAACGAGTAAGGGTGTTCGAAAATAAGCCAAAGCCCAAAGGGCAATGATTGCGATAGTGATATAGTGATAAGTTGCCATAATAGTCACACCGGTTAACGGAGAATAGTTGATTAGAGTATGTTATTTAGTCGTTATATTTTAGCAAACGTATTGTTATATTAAGGTTATAAACGTTTATTAAGGACTTACATCATGGCAAAGATCATGACAAAGTTTGATTTTGCCAGTGGTTCATTGTTTTGTAACTTGTTTTGTAACGGGGTCATTGTCCTTGATCGCATCTACTGCTATGTCGTCATTTTC
>CAZWBV010000076.1:6894-10091 GCA_964632225.1 uncultured Gammaproteobacteria bacterium
CTATGTCGTCATTTTCGTCGTTCGCTGTTTTTTTCAGTAACGGTGTTTCTGCAAGCTTGTCTGCTGATGCCTTCTCTAATAAAGGGTCTAATAAAGGGTCTTCGGTAACCGTTTCAGCCAACAGCGTTGCATTATCTTCATTGCGATTGTTCTTGCGGCGGCCCGTGTTATTGATCTTTGCTTCAGTCCCATTTGATTGTGTTTGGTCTATTTTTGTATCAATTTGGGGTGTTGGGATATAACAATCATTTTCATCATTGCAAATGACGCCATTTTGATCCCAGGGGAGTTGGCGGTATATCGCCAAATCGTCAAACCCCATAATGGCATATTTTATTATTTCAAAATAGGGTGAATAATCGAAATCAGGTGGTATATAAAGTCGTGTATTTCGTTTAAACATACGCAGGCTGCCATCCCCATTTTGGTGTACTACAGGCAGTATTGGAAAATGCACTGAGCTAAATGCAGACGCAATCATTGAAGAGCAAACCGTTTGGGTCGTTTCACCAATTTTAACCCGCTCAAAAAGGCTGGATCGCCAACGCCGCGGAAGTATTCCGTAAGGTAATAATAGGCGCGCTAAATCAAATAGTTGTCTTACGTTGTACTCAGCACCCACGTGTTTCAGTGCGTGTGATAAAACGCGTGTTGCGTCCTGACGCGTTAATCCTTTTGGGCGACAAATTCGGATGTGGTCTTGCTTGTATTTTTTTAACGGAACGATAATGGTGCCTTCGCCTAATAATGCTTCAATAATCAGTTGTTCACTAGGGTCACCATTATAATATTTTTCAATAATTTTGCGATCTGCTTCGTTTTCCAGTTCGTGAATGCGACCAATATAAAGTGCTGAGTGTGTCCAAGGGCTTTGAGTAATATTTTTTATGATATTGCTGACACGGCTACGCCCTGCGATGAGCATAACGTCGCACGGTCGTATTTCAAATGACAATCGGTCGAAATCACACAGGGATGAGCCATCTAGTTGTTCTTCATAGATGAGCCATTGAGTCATTTTGTTTGTTAACCAGTTATTTAGACCCACGTATGTCCCTGAATATATAGTGGTTATAAGGTGTTTGGCGTGAAGGGCGTATATTTAATGATAGTTGCCACGTCAATTTTCGCTAGATAATTTAGCAACCTACTGCCCAAAACTATTAAATATAATTAAAATCAGTTTCTTACGTACTTGTAGCTGCCGATGACTTTAGCGGCATAAATGTGCATTTCTATAGTCTTATATAATGAGTGGGTTTTGTTGCACTAATTATATATTCGCGTAGCTGCTAATTTTCAAATCTGTTGCCGACCTTTATTTTGATTGGCGCGGGTCTATTTTGACATTGACAACAATTGAATGTTACCCCAATAGCGGAGAATAATTTTGTTATGATTGGCGTCGTCGCAGGGCGAGGTCTGCTTAGTTTTTGGGCAGACGCAAGGACCAACTCATGTGTTGGGGTCAAAAAGTAGCTTGTTACAGGATTGTTTATGTATGTTAGTGCCGTTTAGTAAAAAAATAGTTAACTCGCGCTATTTTCAGTTATTTATTGTTTTTGTCATTTTAGCGAACGCCGCGACGATCGGCATGGAAACTTATCCGTCCATGATGGCGCAATATGGTAAATTGATCCTTGGGCTGGACAGCATTTTTCTTGGTATATTTGTCGCCGAGATTTTTTTGAAGATAATTTCATTTGGCCGGCAGCCAATGAAATTTTTTAGTAGCGGCTGGAATACGTTTGATTTTATTATCGTGGCCGTCGCATTTGTACCCGGCTTAGAGGGGCAGGCAACCCTGTTAAGGCTGATTCGATTACTGCGTGTACTTCGTTTGCTCAGTGCGTTACCCGGTTTACAGATACTGGTTATGGCGTTGATGCACAGCATTCCGCGTATTGGTCAAATGGCCGTCCTGGCCAGTTTGCTTTTTTATATTTATGCAGTGATCGGTGTCAGTTTGTTTCGTGAGCATGATCCTGAGCATTGGGGTACGTTGCATATTTCATTGCTTAGCTTATTCAGGACATTAACACTCGAAGACTGGACTGATCTCATGTATAAGGCAATGGAATTATACCCTATGGCCTGGCTTTTTTTCGTCAGTTTTGTTTTATTAGGTACCTTTGTTGTGTTTAATATGTTGATAGGCATAATATTAAACAGCATGGAAGAGGCGCATGCTGCGGTGAAAGCAGAGCACGAAGACGAGGCTACAAAAGATATTATATTGCAACTCAAAACGATGCAGGAAACCATCGCGACATTGCAAAGGACTATCGAAAACAATGCACTATTGAATCCAGGGCCAAATAAAATAGCAAAGAGCTAGGAGCCTGTCCGAGAATAGAGAGCCTGCTAGTGGTGGTGTAGTTTAAGGACGATTGATTTTAGAAGAAGTTGAACATTAAATGGAAAAATAATATGACGATTAATGGGTTCGTTATTGTTGCGCTTATAACTTATTTGATTATGTTAGCCGCTTTTTTTGTGCCGCACATCAGGCGCATACATATACCTATTATGATTTCCATTATTATTTTTGATTTGTGTGTGCCTTTCTACTTGTTTTTTAACAGGGATTGGAAAGCAAGGTTAATCGATAGTGGGGATATCCTGTCTTTTAGCGTTTGGATGCATTTTGGAATGGTATTGACGCTTTATATACTCTATGCATGGCAGGTGCATAGTGCAATGAAAATTTTGAAGGGGGAGGACGGTGTTAAGGTAGAGCACCGCGCGCAGGCAAAAGCGATACTTGGTTTGCGAGCAGCGGTGATATTAACAGGCACGCTATTAATTGATCCTGAACTGGAGGAGTCCGGTACTGCCGCCATAGAACCTTAATTTAAATTCATCAGCGGCAGTAACTCATATTATGCGTCGTTAAATACGCTAAGTTATATACGTAATATACGCGGTTACTTACGCTGTTTCATCAATTCGCGAATGATGGGTGTCAGTATAATTTCCATTGCGAATCCCATTTTACCGCCAGGTATAACCAGGGTATTAGGGCGAGACATAAATGAATCTTGCAACATATTCAGCAAGTAAGGAAAGTCTTGTTTGCCAGGATCTCTAAACCGTATCACAATAAAACTTTCATCTGGCGTTGGAATATCCCTGGCGATAAACGGGTTCGATGTATCGACAGTGGGAACACGCTGAACATTTACAGGTGTGCGGGA
>CAZWBV010000077.1:0-10048 GCA_964632225.1 uncultured Gammaproteobacteria bacterium
AGAACATTATATTGAATTAAATTATCAAATATCCAACCATCTATACTGAACGGAACACTTTTTGTTCGATTTTGCCAAGACAGCTCTCTATTGCCTGCTCTTTCTCCAGGCAAGATAACAAAATCAATCTTTAAAATCTGTTAAGTTATTAAGTTCCCAATGTTCCCTTATTTTCCACCATTTTTTTCTCCCATTAAAGTGTCCAGTTTTACTTGACCACATCATGTCCCCTACTTCCGTTAAGTCCTTAAGTCCTCGGTGTCCCCTACTTCGAAAATGGGCGAATATCACCTCTTTTTACTTGAATTCCCTTTATACTCAATCTATTAGCTTGGTTCCGCTACCCGTGTCCTCCACTTATCGAAAATCTGATAATAACTTCACAATCAAATGCAAACGGGAAACTTGACAATCAACAAAAAACTCCCATAATGGGAGGAAAGAATTAACAATTGGAATGAGGATCATTGCTAAACGAACCCTTCGAGCGTTTTGGAATTCAGAACCAAAGTATGCTGATTCTCAAGGACCATTGGAAGCCTGGCATGAGGAAGTGCTGAAAGCAAACTGGGCAAACCCACAGGATGTAAAAAAACAATTTGGCAATGCGAGTATTCTAAAAAACAGTCGCGTTGTATTCAATATTAAAGGCAATGACTACCGGTTGGTGGTAAAGATTAACTACCCTTACCAAATTGTTTATATAAGGTTTATAGGTGCTCACAAACAATATGACACTATAGATGTGAATTCAGTATGATAAATATTAAACCTATTAAGTCAGAAGCTGATTACGAAGCCGCCCTCAAGAGCGTTGGCGATCTTATGGATGCCAAAGCAAATACGCCAGAGGGCGATGAACTTGATGTACTGACAACATTGATTGAAGCCTACGAAACAAAACATCACCCCATCAATGCACCAAATCCAGTCGAGGCCATTCTGTTTCGGATGGATCAATACGGGCTAAAAGACAAAGACCTAATTCCGTTTATTGGTCAATCCGGTCGTGTTTCAGAAGTATTAAATTATAAACGGAAACTGACCTTACTAATGATTCGAAAATTACACGCAGGCCTAAATATCCCAACAGAAAGCTTAGTACAAGACTATGAACTTAAGCATACTGGGTAAAGAGAGAAGAAATACTCGTCACCCTAAAAATCGCGCATTTTGGTCATTTCTTACCAACAGGTCGATTACTCTCTGTGACAAAACATTCAATATGCCGCAGTTCTCTCAACAGTGCGGCGTCTCCCCTGATCAGTTGTATTGTGGCGGTCAGCCAATAAGTAGCGACACAGGCGGCACGCAACGCGTTCGACAAAATGCAGCGGGGGTTTCAACAGGAATTATCAGCCGTGACGTCCGGTGTGCGCTCACGCAAAGGCACGCCACTGACCAACGCCACCCGCGGCATCAACATTGCGCGCAGCAGCCGTAGCGTCGCAAAGTTAAATGTCACCTCCGTGACCCAGGCGCACAATCTGGTGAAATTCAGTAGCCATGGCCGGTATCTGGGCAATTCGTTGGTGATTTTCGATTTCGGTAGTCGCGTAAGGAATGTGCAGAAGAGTTACAAAGCCAATGGTAACTGGGAGCGGGAATTGTTTATTGAATCGAGTAGTTTTGCGTTGAGTGCGTGGGTGGGTACAACGGTGGTAAATACTGGTATTGCTGCTTTAGGGTTTCTTATGGTTGCAACTCCCATTGGATGGGTAGGTTTAATTGTTGGTGGCGTAGCTGTTGCCAGTGTAGCTGCCACCGCATCAATTGGAATGAATAGTGTGGTTAAGGAGGACGCGGGAGGTGTATATGACTCTATCATGAATCGGATGAATTCCTTATGAGTCTCAGAGCTACACTCGTTGGAATCTTAATTATATTTGCTGTTATCGTATCGATACTTTTCGTCCTTTTTGGACAAGTTACTGTTCGCAAACTGAGAAAAAATCCACAAACTAAAGATCACTTAGGTGTTCAGTTCGTCGGCGGCTGGGACATTATAAATGTTGCACAAGCCTTAGCTATACCAAGGTCGTGGAGTCGCAAATTAGAAAAAAGCCCGCTATTTTCGATGTACGCGAATTCAGATTTGCTATTTGAAAATACCAATAAATTTGATCGAATACTAGGGATAATTTTTTATTGGCTCTTGATGGTCTCTGGACTTTCAGGCGCATTGCTAGTGCTTCTGAATTACTTGGGTCTCTTCGAATAAGTGAGCAGGTCAAGCAGTACGCTGTTGTAGCCGCAGGTGTTTCTATTTGAACCAACAATAAGGTAAAGGACGGTGGCAGTGAGAAATATGAGGATATATAGAACTGGATAAACACACTACTTTGTATACATGTTGCACTGTAACAGAAACTGGGCAGCAGAAAAGCAATCAACAAACTATTTCAATAGATGAAATAAAAATAAATCCGTACAGTAATAATAGAAAAAAATGGAATGCTGAATGTTCATCAATTATTACACTTTGTCTATTCAGCTGCGATGGGCATTAGGCGTTACCTTATGGTTGGTTTTGATACCGGTTAATGCAGCAATTGTTAAAATGCCCGACATCGAGCAACCACCGGCATTGCATGGTGAATCGGTTTTTGAAAACTACAATATACCCAGTACAGTCAACCGTAGTCTGGAATCGACTGCGGGCCCACGTTTATGGGTAAAGGAGATCCATATTCAGGGTCTTGAGAATTTTCCAAAACTGGATATTCGCCGAGAAGAAATTATCGCCTATATCGAAAAGCGCCGCTACGAAATTATGCGCGAAGATGAAATAAAAAAGCACGGTTTCACCGAAAAGGAAGTCGCGGAGGTGATTACCCTGCTTAATGAACTGGAAGTAGCCACTAACTACGAACACATCAGCACCCCGGAACTACAGCGTTTTATCTGGTTAGTACGCCAGCAAAAAGAACGTCGTGGTCTGACGTTAACCCAGATAGAGAGGCTTGCAACGGATGTTGAAAATTATTATCATGATCGCGGTTTAAAGCTAGCCAAAGCGTTTCTGCCAAGACAAGCTATGCGTAACGGCGTCCTGGTCATTGAAGTCATGAACGGCAAACTGGGCGCGGTCGAAGTTGAAAACAATACCCTTTACAGCACCGATGCCATCATTGGTCCTTTTCAAGACATATTGCTTAATCCTGTTACGTTTGATCAAATAGAAGAACGCATGTTTCTCATCAATGATTACCCCGGAATCAATATATCCGGGCTGTTTAAACCCGGTTATCAGGTTGGCGATACGAAACTTCATTTAACCCTGCAGGATGAGAACCAATTTAACGGTACGCTGCGCCTGGATAATCACGGCTCAGAACTCACAGGCGAAATCCGCGGTTTTGCGCAGTTTTACTGGAACAACCCCACAGGCACCGCCGATCAGTTTAATTTAGCCATTCTGCAGTCCACCTCCCCCGACAATACAACGTATGGACAGTTTGCCTATCGCTTGCCGTTGTTTGATCCACGGCTGCATCTATCTATTTCCGCCTCCACCAACCAATTTATTCTGGATCAAAGTCAGGATGCGTCTGGCTCCGTTTCACAACTGGGTATCACCGGCAAAACCAAACAAGCCGGGGTGGATATAGACTATGCCTTTAAACGCAGACGTGCCGCAAGTTGGTGGGGGCATTTGATTTACGACACAACCGAAACCATTCTGGACAGTGATGAGTTTGGCAATCTGGGGCTGGATGACAAGATTAAAAACCTGCGGTTATCTACTCAGTTTGACGTGCTAAACAGTGAAAACAAAATATTGCATCTTGGGTCGGTCACGCTCAGCCGGGGTGAATTTGATTTTGGTGCGGGCGATGGCCGGGATGAACAATACTCTAAGCTCAATGCCGATTACACACTGATGACCTTTGTGCCTCTTCCCCGGTTTAATACCGTCACCCGCATACTGATCAAATCTGAATTACAATATTCAAATAATCCATTACCTTCCGCTGAACAGTACGCACTGGCAAGCCCCACAAAAGTGCGCGCCTACCCCGTGAATCAGTTCTCAGCGGATAAAGCACTGTACCTTGGGTTTGAATGGGTATTTAACGCCCCTGCCTGGCTCAAATTCGACAGCCTCAGCCAACGCAATATACACCAGAAAATTCAGCCTGTGTTGTTTATAAATGCAGCCAAAGGCAGACAAAACACCCTCACTGGCGCAGGCGATATTGATGGCACCCTCATTGACGCCGGCTTTGGTTTTCAATTTGGCTTTGGCAAACGCATTAACGGGAATTTACAGTTTACCTTTCCCATCAATGATAAATTCAGTATTGATAGCATAACGGTGCCGGATGACCGCGTGAAAATGGTGTTTGATTTTCAATATAGAATATAAGAAGCGACTAATGCAAAAGTACATTACAAGAGCCTTAAAGAACCTTTCAGTTATTTGTGCCATGCTTGGTGGTACATTCAGACTGTCACTACAGCATACAATCACCCTAGGAGCCTGTAATATAGGCATCTGAGAGCCAAACAAAAAAAGCTCGATATTTGAATGATATAAATAAATTCACCAGGAAGAATGAAATGAATCTAATAAAAATGTTATCTGTTTTGATTATGATAGCCGTGATGAGTTACGGTTGCAGCAGTGATAGCTCAACACCTTCGCCGAATGGGATTTACTCTGGCACGATTACAGGCGGTCGAGGTGCCCCTGTAAATGGTAATGAAAAAGGTATTATCTATAATAATCGCATGATGGTGTTTTCGACTGTTTTGGATATACAGAATTTTTTTGATTCCCGGTTAAATTTTACCGATACATCATTCATTGGTACGCTTAATATTTACAGCAATTCATTTCCCGTAGCGTCCACAGCTGACTTGGCAGGTACTTTTGTACCAAATACTTCGGTAACAGCTACATTTATAAATACTACAGACATCTCTGTTACAGATGGCACAATAAACCTGACAACAAATACCAGCCTTTATAATAAAGGCTCCAGCGTAGCCATATTAACCGGTAGTTGGCAAGGTACGCACGGTAATGTAGGCAATGAAACGTTTCTGACCATTGATGGGTCTGGAATCATAACTGGTAATGATGTACAGGGCTGCAATTTTACCGGCACCGTCGCATCTGCTAATACCAATATAAATGTGTATAACGTCACGATAATAAGTACGGGTGGTGAAGGTTGTGCTAGCTTACCTACTGCAACTTATACGGGCCTAGCATGGACCGAAGGGGCGAGCGATACCACTTTAAATTTGACCATTGCGGATGGTACTAATGCGCGCGCGGTGATATTAACTAAAAACTAAACAAGGGACGCCAGACTATGGAAAAGGTTAGCGGTATAAATAAAATGAATCCGGGCGTTCTGTTAAATGTAAGACCCCTTGTTTGCGCTGTTTTGTTTGTGCAGTTAGCCTTTGTGCCTTATACCAATACCTATGCAGGTCCCACTGGTGGCAATATTGTTGGCGGTGCGGGCAATATAAATCACTCAGGGCTAACCACCACCATCACGCAGGAGAGTCAAAATCTCGCGATTGACTGGAACAGTTTTAATCTCGATCAAAACGAAATTGTCAATTTCCAACAACCCGATCAAACATCAATTGCACTCAATCGTATTCTCGACGCCAACCCTTCGCTGATACAGGGCAGTATTAATGCCAACGGCCAAATTATTCTGGCCAACCCGAATGGAGTGTTTTTTAGTGAGACGGCGACAGTTAATGCCGGTGGTTTGTTTGCCGCCGCGCTTAGCATTAACCCCCAGGATTTTATGGCAGGCCGTCTTGATTTTAAGGCACTGGAGAACACGACAGGTTTAATTGTCAATAACGGCGAATTAACCGTTATCGATGGGGGTACGCTGGCGCTGCTCGGCCAGAAAGTGGTTAACAATGGCTTGCTGGTGGCCAATTTCGGCACGGTGGCGTTAGCGGCGGCCAGTGATATTAAGGTCTATTTCGATGAAGGCGAGCAACTGGGTATACAAATTGACCCCGACCGACTGGCAGAAATCCTGAAACTGAATGATTCGAGTGTGCTTAACACCGGCTTGATACAAGCACACGGTGGGCGCGTTGTCTTAACTGCAAAACAAGCTCAGGCTATTCAGTCGAGTATTTACAAAATTGATGAAGATCGCGCCTTTTCTTTTACCGATGGCACTGTTGTGGAAAAAGACGGGGTTGTCTATCTGGCTGGTCCCGGTGGTGATATCAGCAATATCGGTGAAGTGGATGTCAGCAATGACGGTGATGCTGGCACGGTGATATTTGACGCCCGTAATATTAATCACAGCGGCACGATTAATGCCGATAGTCAAAACGGCAATGGTGGCACCGTTCAATTCAATGCCGCCGATACTACGCTGCTGACCGGTAACAGCACTGTTTCAGCACAGTCCCTTCAAAATGGAAAAGGCGGCGATGTGCAAGTACTGGGTAACCATGTAGGTTTAACCGACAATGCCAGCATTGATACCTCGGGCGCTAATGGCGGTGGTAATGTTTTAGTGGGGGGTGATTATCGGGGTAAAAATCCCGATATAAAAAATGCAGAAGCTGTTTATCTGGGCGAAAATACGCACATCAGTGCGAATGCAACAGAAAATGGTAAGGGTGGAAAACTGATTGTCTGGTCTGATAAGGCCACCCGTGCTTATGGGACGTTAAGTGCCACAGGGGGTGAACAAAGTGGTGATGGTGGTTTTATAGAAACCTCTAGCCTGAATTATGTTGATCTGAGACCAGATGTGGATGTGCATGCTGAAAATGGGCAGCATGGAGAGTGGCTGATTGATCCGAGTAATTTAACAATAGGAACGGGGAATAATGGCACAACACCAACACCGCCGAATACTGACATTTTTCAATCAACGATAAATAATTCTCTTTTAGACGTTGGTACACTGGAAGCTGCTTTGAGTGCAGGAGCAAATATAACCGTACAAACCGCTATTGTAGAAACATGTACTGGACTTGGCTGCACTCCTGTTGATGAAAATTCTGAACCCGCTAGTGGTAATATAAATTTAGATTTACCGCTTAACCTTAATAACATGCCCGGCGATGGCGCACGCTCACTCACCCTAAAAGCACACCACGATATCAATATCAATGCCGGGATTTTTGAGTCGGGGGGTGGCACCAACGAAAATGTTTACGTGAATTTAACCCTTAATGCCGATACAAATAATTCAGGCGGTGGTGGCGTCATTATCGCGTCAGGTGCGGATATTGATTTAGATGGCGGCAATCTGCTTATTACGGGTGAACGTTTTGTTAATAACGCCTTAATCACCACCGTTAATTCAACAGATCCTGGCGATACCCCCGGAGGCAATGTCACCATTAATGTTGATAACCTCGCCAATATTGGAAATTTATCGACTGATAGAGCAAGTGGTAATTTGAATGTAACCGCAGGCAGTATCAGTGGTGGCCCGCTTGATATAGCGGGTACCACTACCTTGTCTTCCGCTGGTTCAATCAATTTGTCGAACAGCAATAATAATTTTATCGGCACAGTAAACATAAATAATGGAACAGTCGTTACACTAACCGACACCAACAACCTAACAGTCAACATTAACAATAACTCAGTGACCAGTATTGCGACAAACACAGGGGGTAATTCCAATATTATAGATATTGACTCTGGAGGTACAGTACTGGCTGCGATGACAGTGGGCGGTAATTTGGATATGAATGCTGCCGGTGATATTTCAGTGCTTAATAGTGACTCTATTACTGTAAATAATAATAACAACACTAATAGTGTATCTACATTTACAGTGCCTGGTATGGCTAGCATTTTTTTAAACAATTTTGATACATTAAATGGCACATTAAATTTTGTTGCTAAGGCTGGTGGCAGTATCGCTAATCTGACGGTTGACAATGTCTCTTCATTTGAACTCCAAGATGGCATTATTATCGCAGGTGCGCTCGATTTGAGTGGTACTACCATAATAACAAATAACTTTGCCCTTGGTAATGCTTCAACTCTCACGCTGACCAGCACAGGTGGAGATATTTCACAAAATAATGCGATTACACATGCAGGACCCACCATTCTCTCTGCCACAGGTGGAGATATAAACTTTGGCCTGCTAAATAATTTATCCCGTGTTCAAATCGATAAAGCCGATATCGCTACTATCAACAATGCCACCAACGCCATTGAATTAAATGGCGTGAGTAATACCGGCGATTTAAATATCACCGCTACGGGCGGCATTACCGACGGTAATGCGCTAACTGTGAGTGGCACAGTGACACTCGATGCCGACGCTGCCAGTAATATAGTTCTTGATAATAGCGATAACGATCTAACGGATGTTATTATTACTGACGCCAATCAATTTCAGATAAATGATCAGAATGACATAAATATTTCTGGAACGATGACGAGTTTAAACCTGCAGGCAGGGCTTGATGCCACACCCGCAAGTATTGGAAATGTGACAAATAGCGCTTTAGTCGTAACGGGTAATACCAACTTAACTTTTGCTAACGGTGGTGATATAGATTTAAGCAAGGGTGTTCAGAGCAATTTACAAGGCGCGTTAAGCATTGCAGCCAATGCCGGAAATATTACCCATGTTACCATTGATAATATTTCAAATTTAGAACTGGCCACATTAACTGTTTCCAATGCGGGTACAGGCACTTTAAATCTAAGCAGTGATAATGAAATCACACAAACGGGAGGCTTTATCGTCGATGGCAATACCACACTACAAGCCAGCAACATCACGCTGCTGCAAAATAATGATTTCAATAATGTCATTCTTAATAACAGTAATGTCGTGAGCATTAATGATAACAACGGTGGCCTTATCGTTGTTGCTAATAACACCAATGCCAGTAATACCCTAGACTTAACCGTCATTGCAACCGGTGCTGTAGGTATTGAAGGCGAATTGTTAAATGTGGATATCACTACAAGCGGTGATATTCAAAGCACAAATGCATTAACAGTTGAAAATAACACCACCCTGGATGCCAGTGCCGTAGGTGATATCAATTTCAAAAACAACGCAGTGGATTTGAATAGCGTTACCGTAGCAAGTGCAAAGTCTGTATTCATTGATGATACCAACACCATTATTTTAAATGGTGTAAGCAATACCAACAATTTAGATGTCACTGCTACCGGAGGTATTACAGATGACAATGCGCTTATAGTGAGTGGTGCAACTACGCTGGATGCGGGCAGCACTGGCGACATAGAACTTGATAACAGCGATAATGATTTTAATACACTTGAAATAACTAATGCCCAGAATGTGAGCGTGCGGGATGCAAACAACCTGACACTACAGAATGTCACTGCACGTGATTTTAATCTCACTACCACAGGCGATGTCATCCAGTCTGGGGGATCACAGGTAGTATCAACAGGGAATGCCGTTATTAGCGCGAGCGCAGCCAATATCAATCTGAGTGAAAATAATTTGTTTACCAATCTGGCGATTTTCGCAAACCAGGCGACGGTAGTGAATAATCAGGCCTTAGTACTGAATGATTCCACGCTGGATGATTCATTAAATGTCACGACAAATCAGGGTGATTTGTCCATTCACAATATTACCGCAACAAACATGATTAATTTAACGGCAGCCAATGCATTGTTAGATGAGAATGGGGATGCGAATAACCTCGACGCCCAGAAAGCCATCTTGCAGGCGGCCAATGGCATGGGTAATGGCTCGGATATAAACACCCGACTGGTGCGTCTTGAAGCCCACAACACAACAAATGGTGACATCAATATTGATAACACGGGCGGCGATATTACATTAGACAGTATTACCAATGGCGCAACCGATACCGGCAATTTTAATTTTCGATCCAGCAATGATGTGTTTATCGATAACATCACACTGCGGCAGAATTTAACGGAGGCCTTTTTCAACAACGGTAGCGGCACGGTGAATATGTTCTCTGCCGAGGGCAGTTTTTTAGGTCTCGGTGATGCGGATATCAACTCCCCGGATATTACTGCCACTAACCTGCGGCTCATTGGCGTAAAAGGCACATT
>CAZWBV010000078.1:0-9917 GCA_964632225.1 uncultured Gammaproteobacteria bacterium
AATCACCGGAGTCCGCTGAAAAATTATATGGTGCTGCATTATTTGATCATGGTGGGCCAAATCAGGAAGCGACACGGGATTTGAGGAGGATTTCAAAGGAAGATAAACATTTAATCGCGGTCTTTATTTCTGAACTAAGAGCCGATGCAGGTTCATCTGTTGCCAAGGTGCCACCTACGGGGAGATCGCCATTTATTGATAGTATGATAGGCAGTTGGGCGCCAGAAGAATGGAAGGGTAAATACGAGGATATACGCGTTCGTTTGAAACGTGAAGCCGCGTCAAATCAGCCGCCAGACCCGGCGTTACAAAACCCTAATTTACAAGGCTCTAATTTAGAAGGCTCTAATTTAGAAGGCTCTAATTTAGAAGATCATGCCCCATCCGGGATCAAGTCGCCCGGGATCGGATCACCGAATGAGTGATGCAACATGAGTGATGCAACAACAGCAAAACCATGGGAACATGAACAGGAAGAAACCTACCGGCATTTTATTTTGTTATTTATTTATGCCTGTGTGATCTACAGCCTTATTGGTTTTTCCTGGGGGGCGATTATGGGTGGTATTGCTGAATTCCGCTATTTTGTTGACCATCGTATGCATGGCGACCTGATTGTACGCGCTCATACCCATATTAATCTGTTAGGGTGGGTAGAAATGGCAATTTTTGCAGCCGTGTATTATATCGTGCCACGCGTGGTGAGGCGGCCTATTTATAGCTTAAAGTTAGTGAAAGTTCATTTTTGGATCCACAATGTTGGTTTGATCGGTATGGTGGTGTTTTTTACTGTTGCAGGTGTTATGGGGGGGGTTGCCGGTGTTGAATCTTCTCCAGCGGAAGTAGAGAAAATCATTAAACCTATTTTGGCAACAATGGGGATATTTGGAACGTTGGTCGTTATTGCCAATTTTATTTGGGCATTCAATATATATCGTACTTGTGCGGGATGGAGATCTCAGTGATGCGCGAAGACAGTCAGGTCAGTTTAAATAGAATTAGTCTAAACAGGGTTGTCAGGTATTTCACCTTTATGTTGCTGGTCCCTTTTATTTTGGTTGCGTGTAATTTTGGCGATCAGAGCAAACTAAAGATCGGCACAACAGCACCCAGTCTCAAGACCAAAACACTCAAGGATGTAAACGGAAATTTTAGTAGGATAACCAGCTATCGATTTCCAGACGAGCGTATGTACCAGGTCTCTGTCGATGAGGCGTTGAAGCAAGGTAAGCCGATCGTGCTGGAATTTGCCACGCCAGGCCATTGCACGGTCTGTGATAAACAATTACAGGTAATAAAAGGCTTGATAGAAATTTACGGCGAAGATGTTTTGTTTATTCATATAGACCAATATTTTAATCCCGAAGCGTTTATAGCATTTGGAGTGAAGGGCGATCCGTGGACGTTTGTTATAGATAAAGAACAGAAGATTGTCTTCAAGCAAGCGGGTCGCATGTTGTATTTTGAGCTGGAGTCACAAATTAAAGCCGTCCTTTAGGTGCTGTGTTTTAGGTAAAGTATATTATTCTATTCTTTGTATTATTGAGTTACCTATCAAATAGAGAGTCGTTTTTGAGATCGTTTTATGGCCATTAAAGAAAAACGCTGCGTGTTACACCAGGATAAAAATGGAATGTGGTGGGACTTGGCGCTGTATGTACCGACCGTGGTATTTCTTTTGTCCATTGCGTTTAAACTTTGGTATTCCAGCAACCAGGATTGGACCTATATTTTACTTTTTGCCGCGACCTACTTTTTTATCGCCGGGGTAAATCGAATCCTGAAAGTTAGGTTAATGATTTTGCCCACCTCGCCTATCGTATTTGATGTAAATAAACAACGTATCTTGTTAGAACTCAGGGGCAAGGACAAAGTCGAGTTGGTTAAAAATGTTCGCTATTATGCGGATTTTGTAGGCAAAAGCTTTGCTATTTCAGGCATGGATTTGTTAGGTAGAAAAAAACAATATGTATTTAGTCGTGGTCAGTTTGCCGATGACACTGAATTCAGCGAACTACGTGATTTTCTGAAAATTTATGCGTAACTTCCTATTGCGATACGATTTGTTGCTTTGGTTTGTTGTTATGGCGTTAAGATAAGCGTGTGAAGATAGGCATTAAGTCGGCCTACGTCGTTTGACCACGTCCCACACCATATAAGAAATTGCTACTATGCCCAGTCCTACCACAACACCCATAAGTAAGTATTCAGTGTTTTTTTCGACTAATCCCCCTACTAACATATGGACAGAATATGCCATAAGGGTCAGCGCGGTGATCGCAATGATCGAATAGGTGAAAATTTCTTTTTTTACCGTGTTCATGTCGTTTGCGTCTGATAGTTTATCATATTTAGCCTGTCGAATTAATGGCACGTAGACTCACCTGTACAGGGCAGATACAGGTTCTGCGGACCAGATAATCACTATTGATCAATTATTCGATGTTGCATGTGTGTTTCCACGGGTTCTAAATTTATCAGGGTTTATTTCCATTAGCTATTTTAGAATAAAGCGGTTTTAACATATTTTCTATTATTGGATTTTTAACTTAACATCCTGACGGAATAATTAAGTTGAAAGAGTTTGAAAATCGAAAAACTGATTGATTTAGTATGTTAAATGAATGGCTCATATTCTATACTTTTTTCTAATTATGGCTTGACCTGGTATCAACGGCTGTGTCAGCATGATAGCCCATTAAGATTCAGTTAATAGTATAAATTGTTTTAATAGAGAACTTATTGAGTAGCGCCACATTTGAGAAGTAACAAAAATAAATCAATTGAATGGCAAATTAACGGCGTTTTGATTTATCTTTTGACTCAAAAAAAAACGTTAGATTTCAGGTTTTTTGATGACAAATATTAATGGCAAGCCACCTGTTTTTAGCAATTGTTTTTTTTAAGTTTAGTTGTTTGTTTATGAAAGTTTCTTTATATAAAGAAAGTAACAAAACGGTTATTAATAATTTTTAAAATTCTTACTTCCGACATGTGATTTATTTAACGTGTCTTGTTGTTATTCAAAGGGGAGGAGTTCTATGGAAAATAAACTTGGTTTTGGTAACACATTTTTTGCCTTGCTTGTTGCTGCGTTTACCACGGGCATGGGTAACGGCAGTGTGTTTGGTGCTGCAGTCATGTGTTCGGTTGGTCGTGGACCGTATGATAATTGGGGTGGTTGGGGCGCTGAAGCGTATTCTCCTACTACATTTACTGGGTTTGTTGACTGTATGATGTTGCTGTTTGGCTTAATATTTGCGCTTATAGTTGGTTTTGCATGGCGTAAACATGGCCAAATGGAAGCAAGTGGACAAGCTACGTCCGAGTGGTGACAGAGTCACGAGAGCGGTTAAGTGTAGGCAGTGTTAGGGCAGCAGATTTATCAACGTATTAACTATATAAATTCGATTGGATAGGTTAATACCTTTAATAAAAGGGGGAGTGCAATGTTAGCAACGTTTGCCGGTACATGCGGAGTGGTCTTAGCGTTTTCAAGTATGTGGTTTTCATATTATCTATTGTTTAAAACAGAAGAATGAAATCGTGGCCTTTTATCTTGCAACTTTTATCTTGCAAGTAAGGTTTACAATAAGAATGTGTTTCGCTTACAGATAGCGAAATGGGAGGAGGATGAGTAATGTTTAAGTATCTGTTTGCAAAAAACGAGGATATCCCTGCTGGATCAGCAGCGATATTTTTCGGTTTTTCGTCTATTTTATGGTTTGTTGTTGGCACTGGTTTAGGTTCTTTCAATGCCGCAAAACTGGCTTTTCCTGATTTTGTGACCGGTGTAGAAATGTTTGCGTTTGGTCATATGCGCCAGGTTCACGTATTGGCAGTCATTTTAGGTTGGATCTCAATGGCTTTTGCAATGACCATGATGTACATGACCCCGGCGCTAGGTAACACCAAGCTGTGGTCTGAAAAATTGGGATTGTGGAACTGCTTTATATGGAATGTCGGTTTAAGCCTGGGTTTGTTTTTACTTTGGATGGGAATTACTTCCGGTCGCGAATATTCAGACTTAATCTGGCCAGTTGATTTGGTGATACTTTTTGGTGTAATGGTGCCTTTAGGTATTAATGTTTGGATGACCATTGCGCAACGCAAAACGCAGGGTATATATATTACCAACTGGTTTTTTGGTGCTTGTGTTTTTATGGTTGCGGTTACATTCCTGGTGGGTCAATCACCTGAGCTTTTCAATCTAACTGGCTTAACCGAAGGTTACATGACCTTTTGGTTTGCCCATAACGTGTTAGGTTTGTGGATTACCCCTGTTGCTGCAGGTATCGCTTATTACACGATTCCGAAGCTGACAGGTAACGCGCTTTATTCACATCGAATTGGTCACTTACACTTCTGGTCAATTATCGCTTTCTACTCAACGCCTGCTTCTCATCACTTAATGTCTGCACCTCTACCAGAATGGCTCAAATCTTTCGCTTCAGTTGAAGGCGTATTGATTCTCATTCCTGCGGTGGCCTTCGTTGCAAATATTTTGCTGACAATGAAAGGCAAGTGGAGCATGTTTGTCGAGAACGTTGAAATCAAATTCTCTGTTACCGGCGTGTTACTTGCGATTCCGTTAAACATGCAGGGCGGTTTTCAACAAACTCGGGCGATTAACTGGTACATACACGGTACTGGCTGGATTGTTGCTCACGCGCATCTTGCGCTGCTGGGTATGTCCACTGCTCTTGAGATTGCGGCAGTTTATTTTGGTCTGCAACACATGTTACGTCGCAAACTTTATTCTCTGGCGTTGGCAAATTTCCATTACTGGATGTACATCATCGGTTTCTGTGTTTACTGGATATCGATGACCATTGCCGGTCTTATTCAAGGTGCAGGTAAAATTTACGAAGTGCCTTATATTGATGTTGTTGTTGCTGAACATCCTTACATGATTGCTCGTTGGGTTGGCGGCACGATGGTATTCACAGGCAACGTGGTTTGGCTTTACAACATGTGGATGACTGCTCGCCAAGGTACGGTTGTACCGAAGGGACGTTATGCCCATGAAATGGCATACGAAAGATAAACTCTTAATAGAAGAGTAATTGGTTTAGCTTTTGGCTATCTTTTTAACTAAAAAAATATGGCTGGCTATAACTAGTTACATATCAATACAAAATGCAGTTAAAACTCCCTCCCTATTCGGGAGGGGAGTTTAATGAAAAAGATTTAAGGGGAGGTTTATAACGTGGCTACACAATTTCGTAAACACAAATTGGGCGCCGCTGCTATTGGCGGAATGTTAGGGTTGTCCATGTGTATTACCCTATTTTTACCCAGCTTTGATTTTCGCTCCGGTGAGTCGACTTGGGTTGGTCTGGATAAAACGTTATCTAACGGTCGTGTCATAGGATTTAGTTATGAAGATCCGTTAGCCATCGGCGCTAACAAACCGATTACAGTTGTTCTTAGTAAGGATCCAAAAACGGGTACAGCGATTGATCCGCCCATTCGTGCCTATGTTTACAAAGCCGGCGTACCGATGTCTGCGGGTATTCGGCACACGAAAAACATGGGTCCGACCGTTGGAAAATTAAGTGTGGACAAGGGCAAAGTCGATCAAGCTAAAGACGGCGATGCCGTGGTCTTCACGATTGAAAGTGCCGAAGTGAATGGTGAAGAATGGCATTACGCAGTCAACGCAACCGCAACAAAAGGTTGGACCGTTGATGCTGTACTAAATACAGCCAGTGCGGAAAACCAGTTTTTGGTCGGTCGCGGTAAAACGGTTTATATTACCGAAGGCTGTTGGTGGTGCCACACGTTGCTACCTGAACAAACTCAGGATTGGCAGGTGTTTGGTGCACCTCCTTTCCTTGGTGACTTTAACGGCGAAATGCCGACTGCGTTTGGTTCAGACCGCAAAGGACCTGATATTTTGCATGTTGCCTCGCGCAATTCATCTCGTGAATGGATGATGATGCACTTTTTCAATCCGCGCCTGGTCCAACCAAATTCTATTATGCCGCGATTTGATTATTTGTGGGGTAAAACAGATGCGAATGGTAACACGATCGATTTTGCTAAATGGCGTGAGGAATATAAAGATTATCGCGCCGGTAAAACAGCGTATCCGCCTGAAGTGCCGATACCTGCGCCAGAGTCTGAAGCGCGTGCTGTGATCGATTGGATTTTAACGAGTCTTAGGTAAAGGGGGAATAAAAAGATGGGATGGAATTTTGATAAGCCTTTTCATTGTATGTCTACTCAGGATGACCAGGATAGTATCCTGCAACTTTGGGAAACTGAAAAGCACGGTGGTTTATGGGAGGGTAACAACAGGTTGCCGTTTCCGTTAGTGTGCTTGATGGGATTGATCATTTTAACTGCCTTCATGATTACGATGCCTATTTGGGGGCAACGGCCTAATGCACAGGATTTTGAAGAACACGTAAAACTGTTAAATGACCCTCAGATTCAGGCGTTGGCTACGAATAAGGAAAAAATGGACCGGATCGATCAAATTGCAATGGAACGTGCACAGGGCAATGGTCGGCTGGTTGGTGCGTTAGAACGTCATCCGATTACTTATGACGATTTATTAAATATAGCGCCAAGTCTGCGTGAAGCCCAAAAGGCAGGTACTTATCCTCTGGATAATTACAACGTACTGGGTGACAGGATCAGTTTAGCTAACTTCGAAGGTAATCGCCGGGCTGATGGTAAGCCTGAGCGCAAGCAGCCTTGGTGGGATAAAGGATATACGATCGATGTATTCTATGTTTCATATTTTATCATTACGATGATATTTGTTGTTAAACGTCTGCCACATTTTAGTCGAAAACCTAAAATGACAGCTTGATCGGGTAGGCTTTTTACTTTTCATGGACTGTTTCATTACCGAGTTTTAGTGGTCGGCTTCGATAGCGATAGGTTATAAAACGAATTATTAAAGGGGAACGATATGTTTGATATAGATTATGCGCCCGGTGTGTTTGCAACCATTATTGTATGCGTATTTATTTTACCGGCGCTGTACGGAATGATATTTGTTGATTCTTATTGGGAAAAGAATAAAGCGGATGGCAAAGATGACGATGCATTTAACTAACCGTTAATTTGATTGTCGATTAGTTAATAGTTTCAGTTGGTTATACAAAAAGGCTGCCCTTTGTGGGCGGCTTTTTTGTTTCAGTAACTTTTTAGTTTGTGTAAATTAGAGTATAATAAATCTACACTTTTTATGTGGCTCAAGTTATGTGACGCAAGGGTTCGTTTATATCATTAATTATCTGGTTATTTGTATCTGTGTTACGAAGTGTTTGCGATTTAGTTAGACGGGTTAGTTTATACAATGAATGAACTTCTTTTTTATATCCAGAAATTATACTTGGTTGCGTCGAATTTTCTGGTTAACTTCGGTGTGCAGGCGGACGAAAGTAACCTTGTCATGGGCATCGATATGAGTATCGAGGGTCTCAGGGCGCAGAAATACAGTGTTGGCATTTTTGTTTTTTTAGTTATTTCGTTGATATTTTTTTCAATGATTATATATTTTTATTTGCCCAAAGGTGAGGAGAAGCTAAAACGTGGCGAAAAGATAATGTTTGGTTCAATCATTGCCGGTATATTTATTGCGATAGCGATTGGTTGGTTACAACTGATTGATGGCTATTTAATATAGGAGATTTTAATGAAAGACTTTTTTGCATCACTTCCAGACGGTTGGACGATTTATGTTTGGATGATCGCTGCTGCAGGAATATTAATTGTGGCTGCCTTCGCGTTACGCTGGGCTTTAAAGAACAGTCAGTTTGATGAAGACATTAAATATGTCGTGTTTGATGAAAACGATAAGGATAAAATGGAAGAGTCAGAGTATAAGAAGAGTGTAGAAGTTCGAAAACACCAGGAAAAACTACGCGAGGAAACGTTAGCAGCTCGAGAAAAAGAACGCGCGGGTAGAAATGCGAACAGGTGAAAAGGTGATTTTTGGGGGGCTCATCGCTTTTGCGCTTATTGCGATGAGTTTTAAAGGTTGGCAAGTTGCGACGGACGTGGAAGGAGATCCGGGTATTCCGTTTTACACTACGGCTGATGCGAATTTAACTAGCGAAGCATCATTGTTAATTAAAAGTAACAAATGTAAAAGTTGCCACTCCTTGTGGGCAACAAGGGATATGACGCAAAATGTGCCTGCACCCCGTTTGGATGGTATGGGGACGTTGAAATCAGAGCAATGGTTGTATGATTATTTTTCCAGTGAAAATCCGCAAAATATTTTGCCTTCACGTTTAAAGCAGAAATATCGCATGCCATCTTTTGCACACTTAAGCGAAGCGAATAGGCGCGTATTGGCGTCTTATATTAGTAGCCTAAAAGTCGAAGACTGGTATTTGGAAGAAACGGTGAAGCACGAATTTGAAAAATTAACGGGAAAACCTTACGCCGGTAAACCATACTCTGGTATGTCAAAAGGTGCGCTTTAAAAGGTTGGCTCAAACTATTGGCTCAAACTAAAGGGGCTTGTAAAAGAGGGCTTGTATTTTGAAAGATGATATTAAACATAAGCTAATGTCTTTTGTAATGGCTTGCCTCGCGGTGTCGTGTGGCGCAGTCATTGTTCACTTTGGTGATAAACTATTAGACGTTAATCTGGCACTGTTTTATGGTATTAAGACCTTTGATCCGATTTGGGCACTGGATTTATTTTTGGTACCCTTTATAGCCGGTATAATTGTATCCATCGTGTATGGTTTAGGCGGAAAAATTCTTGCCCATTTTTCACCCATGATTATTCACATTCCAATTTATATCGCGTTTTATAACGGCGCAGTTTTACCAGAAGGAAGTGCGTTATTGCCTATCGGGTACTGGGTATTGTTATTAATTGTTGCCGTGGAGTTTTCTGCTTTAGGTGGCATTGCGGGAGAGGTCATTGTCAAAAAGACCTATGGTCGTTCTGATAAAAGTAAACTACATAAAAAATATCAAAAAGCAGAAGAAATGGGTAGCTAATTAAAATGGGTGGCTGGGAGCTAAGTAGCTGGACGCTAAGTCGTTATAGATTATGTGCTATCACGATTGATAAGATAACCTGATTTTTACATTAATGTAAACTGGCGAAATCTGTGAAACCTGAATTTACTATTAACCAACGACAACCACTTACTCCACAGCAATTGGCGCGACGGCGTAGTTATTTGGGTGCGACATTAGTGACATGCATCGTGTTATCTTTATTAGGCGGTACAATTCATGTCTTGGAGTTAGGGTCGGTTCGTATGAAGGAAATGCGCTCCCTGGCTGAAATTGATCTGGAAAAAGAGGCTGATTATATTCGCGGTGCGGGCGAGGAATTATTCGTTCAAACCGCACATGAGCATAGTTTAAAAAAACTTAAATCTTATTCCAAAGCAGAAGCAGTGGAACTGTTAAAACCGGAACAATGGCAAGAGTTAGCGGAGATGATCACTATACCCACGGGTAAATTTATTATGGGTACCAGCAACCTACGCACCGATGCCCACAATCGACCTGAGCATGACGTTAACCTACCGGCGTATCAAATTGATAAATTCCCGGTAACCAATGCGCAATACGCACGCTTTGTCGCTGCAACCGGCCATATCCCACCGTTAAATTGGAAAAATAATCGTATTCCCCCCGGCAAGGAATTACACCCTGTTACAATGGTGTCTTTTTTTAATGCGACGAGCTATGCAAAATGGGCAGGAAAACGTTTGCCGACGGAACAGGAATGGGAAAAAGCGGCGCGGGGAACCGATGCGCGTAGATGGCCATGGGGCCACGACATGGACACAAGGCGTCTAAATACCTATTACACTGTTGGTTCCACCACACGCGTTGGCCGCTATGTTACCGGAGCAAGCCCATATGGTGTGCTGGATATGGCTGGCAACGTGAGTGAATGGACGGCCAGTGATTTTCTTCCT
>CAZWBV010000079.1:0-985 GCA_964632225.1 uncultured Gammaproteobacteria bacterium
GAGTTTCCTTTTTACCTTTTTGCGTTTATGTGAACTAAATGTTGAAAGGAAATCATCAAAATCTTTATAGGCATGATTAGTCCACTGAAACTGGCAATCAGTTCGACGCATCAATCCCTGCGATTCCAGCTTCTGCGTCGCGTCTATATCGGGGAACAACCAATGTAACGACGAAATGTCATTGTCTTGTGCATGTTGAATGGCGGTGCGAATTAACAGGGATTCAATTTCTTTTTTGTGCTCGCTGTTGTCTGGGTCATCTTTAACCAGCATGCGTGGCCCGGTTGCAGGCGTATACGGAATCGCGACAACCAGTTTTGGATAATAATATAATCCTGAACGCGAATACGCTTCTGCCCAAGCCCAGTCAAAAACAAATTCGCCGTAGGAGTTATCCTTTAAATACATAGGCACTGCACCGACTAACTTGCCCTGGGCCTTGTTTGGTGTTTTGTCTGGAGTCTTACCTTGAGAACAGATTGCGTCTCGTTGCGCAGTCTCCCGTATTAAAATATGTTGCGGATACCAACCGTATTTTTTACCCACGCAATTATGGCGCTCCAGTGCGACGAGAAATTCATGACGTGTAAACGGATAATCGTCGTCTGAAAGATTGTTCCACTCATCAGCAGGTACTTCTTCCAGGCTGCTGATTATGGAGACTTTAAATGCGCGTTCTCGCTTCATTTGTTGATGCTGGTATTATTGCAGCCCGGCACGTCGCAGCTGTGTTTTAATTTCCTGCACTTGGTTTTCATCTTTAATTGGAAACATGTCAGTAATATTATCAACTGAAAATTTTGGGTCCAGTGTACGTAATTGAATCGCAGCCCATGATGCTTCATCCTCTTTATTCAACTGGCTCAATGATGCAATCAGATACACATGCGAAGTTCTCAAATTTACATTGCGCTCGACGGCATTTTGCAATGGAGTGAGTGCGTCTTCATAACGACGTTGAAAATAATAAGCCTGTCCCAATGCG
>CAZWBV010000079.1:995-9903 GCA_964632225.1 uncultured Gammaproteobacteria bacterium
GGCATAGGCAGCAGGGTACTGTGGATTGAGCCGCATTGCCTTACGCATCATTTGCGCGCCTGTTTCAGGGTCGCCGATATAAATATAACTGACACCGAGTGTTGCATAACCGTCTGCATAATTTGGGTTTAGGGTAATGGCTGTTTTTGCCGCTTCTATTGCCTGTCGATATTTTTGCTGGTGTAAACTTACATAACCAAGTACCCAGAATGCATTTGGTAATTGATCGTCAATCGATACCGCTTGCTTAGCCAGTTTAGCTGCCTGACGCAGTGATGCGCGAGGATCAGCGTGCCAACTATTGCGGTATTCAGTCACATATGTTAACGCCATGGCGCTATGAGCGCGAGCAAAATTTGGGTCTATGTCAATGGATTTCAGGTAGGATTCTCGTGCCCACAGATTGTCTTCCCGAGTGTGATGTGAATACAATATCTGGCCCCTTAAAAACTCATCATAAGCATCAATACTCACCGTATATCTGTTGGCGGTACGGCGCTTTTCTTCTTCTGTCAATTTTACAGATAAGGTATTAACTATGTTGAGTGTAATGTCATCCTGCACATCAAAAATATCTTTCATCTGCCGATCATAAAACTCACTCCACAGAACAACACCGCTGCCACCCTCTATTAGCTTCACGTTAACACGTAATTTTGATGCGACTTGTCTAATGCTGCCATCGAGGAGGTAGCGTACGTGAAGCTGCTTGGCCGCATATTTTGCATCGACGGTTTGATTTTTATAATTCAGCGTTGACGAGTTGGCAATAACAAACAGGCCAGATAATTTTGATAGCGCGGTTGTGATATCTTCAGTAATACCTTCGCTCAAATAACTGTGGGTTGCGTGTTCACTTAGGTCGCCAAAAGGCAGTATCGCAATGGAAGGCGTGTTGTTATCAATCATATTTAACTTCGTATTGTTATTCGCATTGTTATTTGTGTTGTTATTCGTATCCGCTTCTGTATTCACTGATTGAGTGAATAGGGGCGAGCTTTGTTGCGAATATATGAAAATGACCAAAAGGGCCGTCGTGATGGTGATACCGAGTGTGATACTGAGGGTCGTATTTAATTTGATACCTGACATAACCCGGTTTGGCTGATGCGGTGTTGTTTTTTTGGGTATTGTCACTGTGTGTTGTATTGAAGGGGCGGCGGCTGTTGCAGCGTGCTGATTGACGGATGCAATCAAACGATAGCCTTTTTTCGGAATGGTTTCAATATAACGCGGTTGACGTGAGTCATCATTCAGTGCTTTGCGTAATTTTGTAATGATGCGGGTGAGTGAATCATAGCCGACGACTCTGCCTGCCCACACGTCTCGCTCAAGTTGTTCCCGGCTAATAATTTCGCCCGGTCGGTTTGCCAGATAGGCCAGCACTTCCATGGCTTTGGCTTCTATTTTGATGTCGGTTTGCTCAAATGTGAGGCGGTTAGCCGCCGCGTTGACATACCACTTATCGATGTAAAAGGAATTCAATGGGTTATTACCTGCTGCGTGTACCCGTCTTGTGTAAAGTCACTACAGATCAGATTATTCATAAGATTTTTTATACTAATATTTATAAGTGATTGATTTGACGCTTTAATTATTTCGATTTAATCAGGTAAACATCAGTATTCCATCATAACTTTTTCCCACTGTTTTGCTAGGGTAAATGGACACGACAAGTACTAGCATAGCACTTACATTTCGAGGACGTTTAGATGGAGAAAACGATGATATTCATTGCTCAATTTCCCTTCTTTCAATTACTGTGGGGCACAAGGGCGACTAATGTAACATTTTTTACCAGGTTATGTTTTGTTGCCATCGCGGTTATCTCTACCACATCGACGCTAATAGCCGCTGAATCGGCAACAACTCGATCCACAACAACTGAATCCACAGCAGTATCCGTAATACAAGAACGTGACCCATTGGAATATTTCTTCCATCAAAGTTTCAACAATTTACAGGAAGAAGCACAAATTGCCCGTGAAGAAGACAAGATCGGTTTGTTTGTTATGTTTAACGACCCCGATTGCCCTTGGTGTCAAAAGATGAAAGCCACCGTCATGAATCAGGTCGCGGTACAAAAATTTTACCGCAAGCACTTTCGAATCATTCATCTCGATACACGCGGTGATACCATCATGGCCAATTTTGACGGCATCGAATATGTCGAGAAGGATTACGCCTTTAAAATACAACGGGTACGTGCGACACCGGTATTTATTTTTTTTGATCTTGAAGGAAAAAAGATGGCACGTTATACCGGTGCAACCCGCAGTATTGACGAGTTTCTTTTGCTCGGTGAATTTGTAACAAGTGGTGCGTATAAGTCAACTAAATTTACCCGTTACAAACGTGAACGATTGGCTAAACTAAAAAAATAGAAAAAAGTGAACAAAAATAATTAACAAGTGGATAGACGAACGTGGTCACGAAAAAATATTCGCCTGCTTCAATGTGTCAGTTTGTAGCGGTTACCTTCGCTGTTTTTATCGCGATAATGTCTGCCGCGATAGCAGGTGAATCAGTGTCAATGTTACCTTCACTAAAACCGTTACCTAACCCGCTTAGTCTGGAACAGGCGCTGGCGTTCGCAGTGTAAACCTATCCTGACCTGGCGTTAGCACAAGCTGAGTTAGATGACGCTCACGCACAATTGCTGCACGCACAGTCCACAACCGGGTTACGCTCTTATATTGATATCACAGCGGAAACTAAAAAACTGACCACCACAGGTAACTATACCAATGACAGCAGCGCGCAATTTATTGTAAGTAAGCCAATTTATGATTTTGGTCGCAGCCGTGCATTGGAAAAATCCAGATCTGCTTATATAGCCAGTCGGGAATATTCATTTTTCGATGTGCGATTGCGTCATCAATACGAAATTATGAAATTGTTTTTTGATGTATTGCTGGCTGATTCAAAGTATCGCGTTGATAACGAAGAAATGACGCAGCGGTTTTTAAAATTTGATAAAAAACGTGAGCGACACTCTTTGGGTATGATTTCTGATGTTGACTTGCTCGAAGCAGAGAATAACTACTTGCAGATGCTTGATCAACGCACAGTGAGCGAAAAACAACAGCAATCCTCCCGCTTGTTTTTAGCGATTGCCCTTAATCGGCCGCACGATTTGCCCGCTGACCTGGTTCAGCCAAATTTACTGCAGCACCAACAGAAGATACCCGGTAGGAAAGAAATATATGATGCTGCGTTAGCGACGAACCAAACCATACTTGCGATCAAGCAGCAGATTGAATCGGCGCGTGCACATTTGCAGGCAGAACGTGCGCGTTATTATCCAAGTGTTTTTGCTGAATTTGAATTAGCGGATTATCAACGGGATTTTTCCACACGTGGCGACGTGCGTGCATCCGTTAATTTTCGCATACCCATTTACCAGGGCAATGAAAACAACGCGGCAATCGCGCGTGCAACGGCAGCGTTGGTGTCACAAACCGCACGGCTACGCCGGGCTGAGCACACACTATTAAAAAACGTGCAGGCGTTAATTAATCAGTTGGAAATTCTCCATGTAAAACGAAATACAGCATCACAAGGGGTGCTATACCGCGATTTAAGTCTGGATAAACGCAGAGCATTATATGAAATGGAAGTGCAAACCAACATGAGTGACGCCCAGGCGCGTATCACTGAAGCGTTGTGGTTATCGCAAAAAATTGAATTTGATATAATCCTCACGTGGGCGCAATTAAATGTATTACGCGCAAAACCACTTATTAACAATGAGGTCTCTATGCAATGAACTGTGTAATGAGCTATGCAATGAGCTATGCCGTGAACAGTGTCGTGAAGGTTATCATAAAGAACTCGATATCCGTCGTTTCGTTGTTTGTTTTGCTTGCACCGTTGTCTTTGATAAATGCAGCAACGTATGATGCGACGGTTCAATTCGCTAACCGTGTGACACTCGGTGTGCCCGTGTCTGGTGTGATAAAGTCCGTCAATATCACTGTGGGTCAACGTGCGCAGGCAGGAAAAGTCTTGGTTGAACTCGATCAAGTACCCTTTGTCACCGCAGTCACGCAAGCGAAGGCACAAGTAGTCATACACACGACAAAGCAAGCCGAGGCAATACGAGATTACGAGCAGGCACAAGCGTTATATGATCGTACTGTGCTTTCCAACGTCGAGTTAGAAAACGCCAGGCTCAAGGCGACGCGTGCCACAGCCGTATTTAACGCCGCACAAGCCCGTCTTAAGTTAGCAAAATATAATCTTTTGCACTCAAAGGTGATCGCGCCTTTCAATGGTTTAGTACTAAAAATACACGCCAAAGACAATGAAACTGTAAATAATACACTCACGTCGCAACCGTTGTTAATTTTCGCTGCAGAAGGCCAGTATACAGTTAAAACATTTGCGCCCCTCAGCGCGTTAGCTTTTCTCGCTATTGGTAAAAAAGCAAACATTACGATTGGAGAAAAACAATTCACCGGAACGGTCATATCCACAGCGCTTGAGCCAGTTGATGCAGCGCAGCAAGCGTCTATTGATAAACAAGAAGCCTACTATGAAGTTTATGTTGGATTTAACTCGGACAACATCGTGCTGCGGGCTGGCCAGGCTGCGCGCCTGGAATTCCTGCAAAATTAGTTTTCCACATTCCCTAATCCACATTCCCTAATCCATATTGCCTATTCATTTACAGGCCCTAAGTTATCCAAATAACGCTCCGTATCCAACGCGGCCATACAACCGGTCCCTGCTGATGTGACTGCTTGACGGTAAATATGGTCCGCCACATCGCCTGCTGCAAATACCCCCGGTATGCTGGTTGCAGTTGCATTTCCTTCATTACCACTTTTTACGTTTATATAGCCGTGATTCATTTCCAGTTGGCCTGCGAATATAGCTGTATTTGGTTTGTGGCCAATCGCGATAAACACCCCCATTAAATCAATGTCTTTGGTTTTGCCGTCATTGCTTTTAATGCGGATGCCGGTTACGCCTGTTTGGTCACCTAATACTTCATCCAGATTATGGTTCCATTCGATTTTAATGTTACCGGTTTTCGATTTTTCAATAATTTGATCGGCGAGTATTTTTTCAGATTTGAATTTGTCGCGACGATGTATGACAGTGACTTCAGAGGCGATGTTTGACAGGTAAAGCGCTTCTTCTACCGCCGTATTACCGCCGCCGATCACTGCGACGGGTTGGTTTTTGTAAAAGAAACCATCACAGGTTGCACAACCTGAAACACCACGGCCTTTAAATTTTTCTTCGGAGTCCAGCCCTAAATACATGGCGGATGCACCAGTTGCGATAATAAGCGCATCACAGGTATAGACACCTGAGTCGCCGGTAAGCGAAAAGGGTTTTTGCTTTAGAGCCACACTGTTTTGTGTTGAAACGTTCTGCGTGTTTGCGCATTCGTTCCATTAATTCCGGCCCCTGCACACCGTCGTTGTCCCCCGGCCAATTGTCCACGTCGGTGGTGGTCATCAGTTGGCCGCCTTGTTCCAAGCCAGTGATAATGACTGGGCTTAAGTTTGCACGACTGGCATAAACCGCAGCAGAATAACCAGCAGGGCCTGAGCCCAGAATAATAAGGGGGTAATGTTTTGTGTCACTCATAGGTTAATGCTCCGAGCCGTTTATTGTCGTTAATCAGAGGTTCCGTTAGGTACTGTCTGTTAGTACTGTCTGTTAGGTACTGTTAGATACCACCTAAGCAGTACTTAGGTATTACATTAATGATAGGGATAATTTAATAGTATACAAGCCTAAACGTTAAATCCCCGTTATACTACTGTCAGACCTAACGCATCAATAGAGCCCGCTCGGTCACTGTTACTGCGAACGCCTAATGCACATAATCTAAAGGATTTTAAGGAGATACAATGCGAATTGGCATACCAAAAGAAGTCAAAATTCTGGAAGGGCGGGTTGCACTTATTCCTGCTGCGGCGGCTGAGTTGGTGAAATACGGTCACCAGGTCTTTGTTCAAAGCAATGCGGGACTATTAAGTGGTTATTCAGACGATGACTTTAGCGCTGTGGGCGTACAGATTCAGTCTGATGCTAAATCGCTGTATGAGTCAGCCGAAATGATTGTAAAAGTAAAAGAGCCGCTGGATGTTGACTTAGCCTACCTCACGAAAGACCACATACTCTTTTCGTACCTGCATTTAGCCGCAGAGTTAGATTTGATGAAAAAATTACAAGACATCGGGTTGACGGCGGTGGCATTCGAAACCGTTGAAGAAAAAACCGGGTATTTGCCTCTACTGGCCCCGATGAGTGATATTGCGGGTCGAATTGCGACCCAGGTTGGTACTCAACTTTTATATCATCCGCAAGGCGGTAAAGGCATTTTGCTAGGGGGATTACCGGCCGTGGACCGGGGTCACGTTGTGGTCCTTGGGGGGGGCGTTGCCGGTGGCAATGCGGTGACCGTCGCGGCAGGATTAGGCGCTAACGTGACCGTATTTGATCGAAACCGTGACAAACTGCAGCGCATGCGCGCGTTAGGCGCAAATGTCACTGCGCTGTATCCGTTTTCAGATGCAATTAAAAAAGCAGTAATCGAAGCCGATTTGCTCATCGGTGCAGTACTTATTACTGGGGAACGCGCACCGCATTTGGTGGATGCAGATACAGTGCGCCAGATGCAGCAGGGCAGTGTGATCATTGATATCTCTGTTGATCAGGGGGGCTGCATCGAAACCACAAAAGCAACCAATTACGAAAATCCCACCTTTGTTTGGGAAGGGATTGTGCATTTTGGTGTGACGAATATGCCGGGTGCGGTGCCGCGCAGTTCATCACAAGCCCTGTCTGCCGCGTTAATTCCTTATGTGCTGCAACTCGCCGATCAAGGCTGCAAGTCCAGTGCCGCGCTAAGTGCCGGTATTAATGTACAGAGCGGTCGCGTCATCCATCCGGCACTTGTGACACTGGCTGCATAGATTAAGGCGCTAAACAAAAAAAACAAAAAAACGTCACAAGCAATTCAGTCTCTGTTAGCTAAAACTGGTCAAATTTGACTCATTGCAGACAATGCCTGACAGAATATGAGAAATATCCGCATGAATGTATACTTCAGGCACGGTGTTTTGTTTTATACTTAACGGTTAACATCTTAAGGCTCTGGAGGTCAGTTTGGCACAAGCACGATCAGCAACACGCACAACGAATAATACCAATAATAATGCCAATCCATTGGCGAGTCATATCGCACGTGGCTTGCGTGAAGGCGCATTAATTGTTTTTGTGACGATTGCTATTTTTCTTGTTGCCGCGTTGGCAACGTATCATCCTGCGGATCCTGGTTGGTCACACAGTATAAGCGCAGAAAAAGTGGTGAACCTGGGTGGCAAAGCGGGTGCTTGGTTTGCTGATTTTTCGTTGTATTTGTTTGGTTTTTTTGCCTATCTGTTTCCTGTGCTCATCGCTTACTCTGGGTGGCTGTTGTTTAAATCCCGCACAAAGTCCAGCGGTATTGATTTTCGCCAAATTACCATTCGCTTCATTGGGTTCATTTTGACACTGTGTGCCGGTGCGGGTTTAGCGACATTGCACCTAAATGACGTTGCAATGCCCTTACCATTGGATTCCGGTGGCATACTTGGCGATGTAGTTGGAAACAATTTAGTAACGGTATTTAGTTTTCTGGGTAGCACGTTATTGTTACTGGCCTTGTTTCTTACCGGTATTACGTTTTTCACCAGTTTATCCTGGTTTCAATTGATGGATATGATCGGCAAAGCGACGTTCGGTATTTTTATCCGGGTACGAAATCTGAGTTACCAATCAGCGGGTCAGGTGGGTGAATACCGGGAAGGGCGCAAAGCGCGAGTACGGCGTGAAGACATTGTCAGGGAAGAGAGAATACGCAAGCAAAGTCGTCAACCGCTGCGTATTGATACAAATTCTAGTCAACCGAAAACAAGTGCCCGCTATGATCGAGACAGACAATCCCAGCTTTTCGAACCGCTTTCGCCGGAAGGCTTGCCGCCACTGACCTTATTGGATATCGCTGATCCGTCTGGCAATGAAGTGTCTGATGCCGCACTCGAAGCGACTTCGCGTTTGGTTGAAATGAAATTAAAAGAATTTAATGTCATCGCAGAAGTGGTTGCGGTGCACCCTGGTCCAGTGGTAACACGCTATGAATTGCTGCTTTCACCCGGTATAAAAGTAAGTCAGGTTACGAATTTGGCGAAAGATTTAGCGCGTTCGATGGCCATAATCAGTGTACGTGTTGTCGAAGTCATTCCCGGTAAACCGACTATCGGCGTAGAAGTCCCGAATGAATACCGTGAGATGGTGCGTTTGAGTGAAGTATTGAGCTCAAATGAATACGATACATCCAGATCATCACTCACATTGGCGTTAGGCAAAGACATTAGTGGTTTACCCGTTGTGGCAGATTTGGCGAAAATGCCTCACCTGCTGGTTGCGGGCACCACAGGCTCCGGTAAGTCTGTCGCCATCAACGCGATGATTTTGAGTTTGTTATTTAAATCGAAACCAAAAGACGTGCGCATGATCATGATCGACCCTAAAATGTTGGAACTGTCTGTATACGAAGGCATTCCACATTTGTTGGCACCGGTGGTGACCGATATGAAAGAAGCGGCGAATGCATTGCGTTGGTGTGTCGCAGAAATGGACAGACGCTACAAACTGATGGCGGCGATGGGTGTTCGAAACTTGGCGGGTTTTAACAAAAAAGTCAACGATGCGATTAATTCGGATAATCCGATACCAGACCCGACCTTCAAACCGACAGAACTGGATATGGAGCCGCGTTATCTAGAGCCATTACCTAGCATTGTCGTCATTGTTGATGAACTTGCTGACATGATGATGCTGGTGGGTAAAAAAGTAGAGCAGTTGATAGCCCGGCTTGCACAAAAAGCACGTGCGTCTGGCA
>CAZWBV010000080.1:0-9896 GCA_964632225.1 uncultured Gammaproteobacteria bacterium
TGGTGTGCCAAGAGAGTATTGCGTTCAATATGGTGAGAGCGATCTGATATTCGTTTCCCGCCTGCTGCAAGAAGAAGGCTACGCCTATTATTTCACTCATGAAGAAGACACACACACACTTATCATTGTTGACAAAGCGAATGCGTATGATGAATGTGCTGAAACGAATTTAACCTATTCAAAGGGCTCGTCGCCGGATTCTGAAATACAGGACTGGAAGCATTGTTACGAGTTTCGGAAAGGTGGCTGGATTTCAAATGATTTTAATTTTAAAGAGCCCAAAAAAAGCCAGGAAGTAGAAACAAAATCAAAAAGCAAATTTGCCAATAATGGCAAATTCAAGCATTACGAATACCCTGATTTTTATGATGTTGGATCAGGTGCCGATCTGGTTAAAGTCCGCATGGACGCAGAAGAAGTTCAGATGAATACCATTACCGGGGAGAGTAATTGCAGCACTTTTTATGCCGGTGGTTTTTTCAAGCTGGACAAGCACGATGCCAAGGGTGAACAGGGCAGCTATATTTTGTTGAGCGTTGAGCATTCTGCTTCTGATTCCAGTTATTTTTCAGGTGAAAAAGGTGTGACGGGTTATAGTAATCAATTTTCTTGTATCCCCTCAGAAGTGCATTTTCGCCCAACCCAGGAATATAAACGCCCTGAAATGAAAGGACCACAGTCTGCAATAGTCACAGGCCCCGCTGGTGAAGAGATTTATATTGATGAATTTGGTCGGATCAAAGTCCAGTTTATCTGGGACCGTGAAGGAAAAAATGATGAGAGCAGTTCCTGTTTTCTGCGTGTAATGCAAACCTGGGCAGGTAATGGGTGGGGAACTTCATTTATCCCTCGCATTGGCCACGAGGTTATTGTGACTTTTCTTGATGGCGACCCTGACCGGCCGATTGTGACGGGAACTGTTTATAATGGGGTCAATAAACCGCCTTATAGTTCAAAAACACAAAGTGGTATCAAAACACGCTCAACTAAAGGTGGCACAGCAGCAAACTTTAACGAACTGCGCTTTGAAGATAAAAAAGGTTCGGAACAGGTCTATATCCATGCCGAAAAAAACCTGGATACAATGATTGAGAACGACGAAACCTTAACGGTTGATAATGACCGTACCAAAATCATTAAAAATGATGAAAATTCCACAATAGAAAATGACCGCAACAAAACGGTTAATAATAACCAGACAGAAACCATAGCTAAAAATAAAACCATTAGTGTTGGGGATAACCATAATGAAAAAATTGGCAAGGATAAAATTCTAAAAGTCGAAGGTAAACATACCGAAGAAGTCGTTAAAGATATGACAATTAACGTGGGTAAAGACCTGAAAGAAAATGTTGATGGTCAATATCTGGAAACGGTAACCAAAGAATACGTGCTGAAAGCCAAAAAAATTCAGGCAATAGCGCAGGATGAAATTAGCTTTAAAGTGGGTTCCGCCAGTATTTTGATGAAGAAAAATGGTGATATTACAATTAGCGGCAAAAAGATCAATATCAAAGGTTCAGCTGATGTGATTATCAAGGGTAGTAATGTCAAGGTAAATTAATATGTCGAAAGTCAAGCATTTCAAAATTCCTGCGCCAAAGGCGACTGAGCTTCATGCAATGTCCAGTACCATTGGAAATATTGTTGACGTGACAGAACAGGGTGTCGCTGTTGTTGATTTTCCGGGAAATACAGGCCAGCCGATTATGGCTAGATCAACTCTGGGTGAAATCGAAAAAAACCAACTAACGGATTTCCCAGCACCCGTTCTTCTCGTGTTTGAGCAATCTGACCCACTAAAACCAATTATTACCGGTTTTGTCAACAAAGCACTATTTACAGAACAGCCGACGGTAACGAAAAGCAATCCTGAAAAAATCCAAGAAACAAAAGAAATTGAAAATGCAGACAAGGCTACTGATGCCATAATTGATGGCAAGAAAATCATCTTTGATGCAAAACAGGAAATTTTATTACGCTGCGGTAAAAGCTCCATCTTATTACGCAGAGATGGGAAGATTGTGATCAAAGGTACTAACCTGCTTAGCCGCTCATCAGCCACCAATCAAATCAAAGGCAGCAGTGTCAGCATTAACTGATGGCATGTAAACAGTATGCATTACTGCTTAAGTTCAGGAGAGGGTAATCATGGGTGTAACTGTCGGTGTCAATAACTTGTCTGTCATCCACAAAGGCAGTGGTGGTATCACTCCCTGTTTCCCGGATGTATGCAAAACACCCACCCCGGGTGGACCGATACCTATTCCCTATCCCAATATTGCGAAGTCTTCCGATACCGCCAAAGGGGCCAAAAAAGTAAAAGCCGATGGCAAACCGGTATCAGTGAAAACATCCAATTTCAGCACCAGTGTCGGTGATGAGCCCGGTGTCGCTAAAGGTGTTGCATCGAGTAAAATAAAAGGTATTGCAGAATATGTAAATTATTCTTTTGATACTAAAATTGAAGGTAAAAATGTACCCCGTGCCTTTGATCTTATGTTGCACAACAATAAAAATACACCACCATTTCCAGTTATTCAGCCACCGATTATTAATATTCCGATGATTGAAAAAGTGAAGTGTTTGATTTGTGATAAAACACTTTAATTATCACTTCTTAGTCATTTTTTTCTAATCATTGTTTGGCTTTAATATCATGCACATGAACACCTTGATGAACGACCCTATGCCAGTCTCTCTTTTCCCTTGTGAATTACCCCGCATACCATGAATCACTCAAGCTTGATTAATATTGCCGGAATAGGGTTGTGTTCAAGTTTGGGTGGGTGTCAAGATGCCTGTGCCGCCTTCCGGGCAGGGCTAACCCGATTTTCTGAGCATGACAATGTGAAAGTGATGTTTTCAGGTGATGAGGAGCCAACCCCTTTAACGGTAGCGCCTGCGGCAACCAATTTGATGGGCTATCAGGGCGTTGGCCGTATGATAAAGCTATTGGCGGGAGCCCATAGCGATTTACTGTCAAACTTGAATCACCCTGTTCCAAAAGAGGGTCTGGTGATATTGTTGGCGATGCCTGATCCACAGACCCGTGCTGATGAAATGGAACTGGAGGACGTATCCAGAGATGAACGGCTTCAGGCGTATGCTGATTTGGTCGTCATGCCCCTGTTTGCAAGAATTGACCCAGAACTGAATAATATACCCATGCAAATGGTGTTTGGAGAGCGGATTGCTTTTGCCAGAATACTGAAAAAAGCAACCGATTTTTTGGCAAATGGTACCGCACAACATTGTTTACTGCTGGTCGCAGACAGCCTTGTGGATGATAAAGTCCTGGACAAATTATTGGGGGAAAATCAGTTAAAAACCGCAGATAACCCGGTTGGCTTTATACCTGGTGAAGGCGCGGCCATGATGTTGCTTTCTGCATCTGGCTCACAAAATACACGGGCAAATATCAGCTTGGCCATCGACAATACAACACTTGAGGATACCCGGCGGCAGACCGATGAGACCCCAGCAGAGGAACCGGTATTAGCGGATGATGACCTGGAGGCCGCGCAAAAATTAAAAGCAGAAGAGCGTGTTCAATGGCAGGATAATAAATTATTCACCATGATCCGTTCCCTGTTACTTTCAAAATATGAAAATCAGTATTTGCCGCAATTAGTCTCGGACATGAACGGGCAGGAAAATCGTGCAATCGAATATGGCTTGATCCAGGTGGGTTTCCAACAGTTCTATCCCCAGGCGCATTCACTTGAAGAAAAAGTTATCGCACTGGGTTTTGCAGAAGTAGGTGCCATGATGGGGCCACTGGCGATGGCAACCATAGTAGCAAGTGTTCAGCGGGGTTATGCGCGGAATCATGAGTTTATCATCAGCCTGTCAGAAGAGAATGGTAAACGTGCAGTGATTAAATTACAGTTTTAATGCGGGGTGAAAAAATGAGTTCTGAAAGCGTAAAAAAATATGGTAAAAGCAGACTCGCTTTAAAGTCAATATTGAAGGATGTTTTTCTGACAAAAACGCCTGCTGAGTGGGTTTTAATGAAGGAAAGCAAGCCTAAAAAGAAAAAACAGGAAAAAAAGAAAAAAACGGACTGTACGGCTAGTAATGGAAAAATTACGGCGATCTTGTCAAAATCCGCAACCTCAAATTATGCGGGAAACTTCAGCTACTATGCCAGAGGAGATGGAAAGGGGCGTGCAGACAAGGTTTATAATAAAATCAGTTCAAATGTTAAGCACCCCAGGCTGGCCAAGTTTTTTTCAGACTATTTCAAAATAAGTAAAGTTAACTGTAATTTTAACTCTAAGGCCAAGTTAAAAGTGGGTAAAAAATATTCGATGTCGGGTTCGAGTAAGCCCTATGCCTGGGAAGCACATCATCTGATTCCCGGTGAAGCGTTTAGCGAAATGAAAGCGACCACTGGAACCCCAGAGCCTATATTTACTGAACAACAGTACCAGTTGTTGTTAATGTCAGATTATAATGTGAATAATGGTAATAATATGATGGCCTTACCATCGAATAACATGGAATTTTTCCAACCGGTGCATAATTTAATTCAGCATCCGAGTAACCATAATGCATATACTAAGCGTGTTATCAGTGAGATGAAGAATGTGGCTGCAGGGTTAGAAGATTTAACCGACGATCTGGAAAAGCCACACCCTGACGTGGATGTAGATATAGCAAATGAGATGAGAATTATCGAAAATAAATTATGGAAGCTGTTGGTTAAATTGGGGAAAGCGGCGGTCACATCCGCAGTGGAAGGAGAAGAAATAAGCTTATATTTAGATAAAAAAGATGAGTTACTTGTTACCAATCAGTCGGCGAGTGGTACTGAGTATCCCATGTTGGCACTGGCTTAATTCAGTTTAAATAAAAATATGACAGGGTGAAAAAAATGACTTATTGGGTTTTATTTCCGAAGAGTTTAGATGATGGTGCTGTGCTTTCAGCAGTGCCAGAGAGTGGGCCAAAGGCGTATAAGTATAAAAAAGGTAACCCTCTGCTACAAGATTATCCCGCTCATGATAAAGCGATTATGGTATTTGACAGCGTTCATTACCCGGATCAAAACAAATTATATGATATCGTGCCGGCATTAGATACGGTATTGGTGGTCAATAACAGAGTCAAAAAGGTATTTGACAATTTGAATATCGACACTGTCGAGTACCTGCCGATTCGACTTTGGGATCATCAAAAATCCCCGGTATCCGATGACTATTATATTTTAAATCCGCTTGGCAGTATCGACTTTATTGATATGGAAAAATCCGAATATGCTATGGGTGCGCTTGATAAAAGCCAAATAAGAGATATCGATGACTTAGTTGTCAGTATGGATAAAATCCCAAAGGAGGCAAAAATTTTCCGTGCCACCACAATGATGGATCAAATTTTTATTCATGATGATCTACGACTTGCGTTGGAAGCTGAAGGTATTCAGGGATATAAATTAATGAAAGCGGAAGGTTGGGATGGGTTGGATTTTTAACGGTGAGATGAAAAAATGACCTATTGGGTTTTATTTCCAAGAATAATAAGTGATGGTGCTGTGCTTTCTGCGGTACCTGATGGTGGACCAAAAGATTATCAATATGATGAAGGTGAACCGCTGCTTCAAGATTATCCCACTCGTGATAAAGCGATTATGGTGTTTGACAGCGTTCATTACCCGGATCAAAGCAAGTTATATGATATTTTACCCGCATTAGATACGGTATTGGTGGTTAATAACCGAGTCAAAAAAGTGTTGGATAGTTTGAATGTCGACACGGTAGAGTACCTGCCGATTCGGCTTTGGGGGCATCAAAAAGCCCCGGTATCCGATGACTACTATATTTTAAACCCGCTTGGCAGCGTCGATTTCATTGATATGGAAAAATCGGAATACGCTATGGATGCGCTTGATGAAGGTCAAATAGATAGCATCGAAGATCTAGTTGTCAATATGAATAAAATCCCAAAGGAGGCAAAGCTTTTCCGTGCCACCACAAAGATGGATCAAATTTTTATCCATGATGATCTACGACTTGCGTTGGAAGCTGAAGGTATTCAAGGGTATAAATTAATGAAAGCAGAAGGCTGGGATGGGTTTGATTTTTAATGTGTGGAATTAAGTAATGACTAATTGGATAACTGATGGCCGATTATGACCTGAAAGGTATGCAGGCAAGTTCAAAATATCAGCTCGGTATTACTGTTAATACGGTTTCCCTTGATGATGATTGGGTGCAGTTCAGGTCTGAGGCACGAGAAATTTGTGATCATTTCCTGACTCTGGCCGCTGCTTCGTTGCTGGCGGATATGAAGATTCCTTTCTTTTTTCAAAATTTATGTCGCAGTGCTGAAAACTGGCGACATTTTTTGCTCTCGGGGCGTGATCATTATCATCAGCAAATCACCTTAAATTACAATGCGCCCTTATATGCGGCAATTATTGCCGATGATGCCCGTATTATCCAGGGCATTGTTGATGCTTTGCCCGCATCTTATTTAAAGAGCGAAGAATATGAAGATCGCTTTACCACATGCAAGCTACATGCGCTGTTGGCCATGAGTCGTTGTGCCTTGAATGATGAAATCAAATCATTTCTGGATGTGCTGGTGAGTGCTGAAAAAGAGCCTTTCAATAGTATTTTGTTTAAAGCATTATTGGGCCTGGATGATTTGGGTGAGGTTGATTTTTGGGAGCAGTTTGAAACGGCGTTATATGCTTATGAAGGACTCATTGAAAACAAGAAGGCAACCGTCACGGTTAAAATATCAGAATTTATCGCGCATCGTTATATCTGGTTTGAAGGTCTGGCCTGGTTACGGCTGGCTCTGATTAAAGGATTTACAGTGCCCTCAAACGCTATTGCATTTTGCCCGGATGAAGCGCTTGGAAAAATGCCCGAGCCTTACCAGAATAACTGGATACTAATACCACTGCCTGACACGGCCAGTTAATTTAAAATAAGCAAACTATACCGTTGTAAAAATTAAACTATGGCCCAAACAAATATAATCAATAAAACGGCATTTGCGTACCAAACGTTGTTCTCTTCCGATGAACAGGGAAACCCAATAATGACCCCTGTCATCAAAGGCACCTTCGCAATTAAGCCGGATGCTACACTGGAATTTCTTCAGCAACAATTACCGGTCAATCTCGATGGGGGATTTTATGCAGACCCTGCAACATCCAGCTATTTATATGAACCTGAATGCGCATTTATAAAGCCAAAAACTGATGTTGTGGTTCTGGGGGCAGCAATTTCTTCCAATGGTCCTGTCAATGCGTTGCTGGTTGATATTCGGGTTGGCCATTTACAGAAAAAGTTAAAAGTAACCGGTGACCGTTACTGGATCATGCAAGGTAAACGTTATGCGTTATCAACGATAACGCCTTTTGAAACCATGCAGCTTAGTTATGAAAATGCTTTTGGAGGTTGGGATCGCCGTTTTGACGATGAAACCAAGCATGACTTTGAAGCCCGTAATACGGTTGGAAAAGGTTTTTATTTGCCAGCTGCCCCCTATACGGAGCCTTTGCCGTTGGCAAATATTGAAGATCCATTAAACCCGGTTCAAAAAATCACTGATCGTCCGGAACCTGTGGGATGTGGCTTTACCTTGCCACACTGGCAACCCAGAGCTGTTCTGGCTGGAACCTATGGGGATGACTGGATTGAAACGCGCAGTCCACTGTTGCCGACGGATTTTAAAAAAGAATATTTTAATGCTGCCAGTCGCGGTTTAATTGCTGACAATTTTCTTCAGGGGAATGAACGGGTCACGATTACTAATATGACTCCAGATGGCCATTTGGACTTTTATTTGCCCGGAATTAATCCTCCTGTTTGCATGATTGAACTTAAGGAAAAACGGGTTGAGTTGAGCTTGAATCTTGATACGGTCATTATAAATACTGAACAACGCTGGGTTAGCTTGCTGTGGCGAAATTATCAGCCACTTGATGATAGTTATCATGATGTTGAAGAGATAACCCTTTCTTACGGATAACAATAATGGCAATTAATGCATTAGCATTCAAAAAAAATCTCTATTCTGAACATATGGATGAGGCATCTTTTCTTTATGAAAACAGATTAAGCTGGCTACATGATGAAGAGGTCAGTTGGCTGGATCTGGATGATCTGGATTTGCGAATGGATGCACATTTAGATGCTTTGGTCGTCGGTGGTCAAGTGGCGGTGGATCTATGTCAGGCAAACCTGGAAGAGGCAGAGTCAGGACAGCTCCACGTCATTGTTCGCGTGTATTGCAGGTTAAAAGAAATTTCCCTATTAGCAGGTGTCTGGGAAAAGTTTGATTTTGATGATAAAGGAAAATCTAAAGCAGTAGCTGATGCTTTGAAATGGGATTGTCCCGTGGAGTGGCATAATGCATTACTCTCTGCATTTCAAAATAAAAATAAAAAAATGTTTTCAATATTGTTGCCGGCAATTGTTTATCAACAAATTGGCGATGCCAAAAATTTGTGCGAATGTTTATCTGTGGCAACCGAGCAGCAGAAAACGGATTTAGTCTGGTCAATTGGCAATACGGGGGATCGTTCCTGCAATGTTGATATCAGTAATTATTTAACCAGCGGTTTTTCTCCTCTTGCTGAACAGGCTGCATTATCATTAATGAAAATGGGGGATGAAAATGTTATTGAAAGAATGCAGTTACCCGTTGACAGAATACCTTATATCACAGCTCTGGGTGGTAATAAACAATATGCATTACAGTTAGTTGATATTGCCAGACAAGGCAAGGCTGATGAGGATTGCTTAATTGCAATGGGTTTAACCGGGGAAATCAGTGCAATATCATTTTTGCTGAATTATTTAAAACACCCCGATTATGCTGATTCTGCTGCCTGGGGTTTACAGCTTATCAGCGGTGCCTCTTTGTATGAAGATATACATATTGCAGGTGAAGTAGAAGAAGCAGATTTGTTTGATCATGAGCTGGAAGATTTCAAAAAAGGCAAGTTACCCAAGAATATTGATGGCCTGGACTTTGGTGATCAAAAACATCAGCTCACGATCAAGCAGGATATATGGCTTAAATGGTTTCAGGATAATAAACCAATATTTGCTGATGATATGCGTTATAGAAACGGTGAGCCTTATACCCCTTCTGCAATATTAAATGTGCTTGTTGATTTTCAAACACCTTATAAAATACGAAAGCTGGTTTATGAAGAATTAATTATTCGCTATAATCTGGATGTTTTTTTAGCGGTTGATGACATGCTTGAAAAACAGGAAACCGCTTTAAATTCAGTGTATCAATGGATAAATGATAAGGCTGATTTTAAACCCGGAGCATGGTATTTTTCCGGGTTTGAACAAGCCTGAAGATGTGTAGTGACGATTAAAGGGAGCATTATTGCTGTCACCGTCAAAAGAGAGTCGGGCAATAAAGTCAGCGAAGAGACGCGTTATTTTTTCAGTAGCCTCAGTGCCGCCAACCCCGACAAACTTGAGCACGCGGTTCGGGCACACTGGGTCATTGAGAACAACTTACACTCGGTGCTCATATTGCTTTTGATGAAGGCAGTAACAGAGCGCGCAAAGGCCACAGCGCTGCAAATCTTGCGGTGATCAGGCATATCGCATTGAACCTGATAAAAAGGGAGAAAACCTCAAAGGTTGGTGTGAAAACAAAACGGTTCAAGGCGGGCTGGGATAATGCTTACTTACTCAGAGTGATCAGTAGGGGAATTTAAGCCCGATTGTCCTGGGCTCAGACCGATAACGCCTGTGAAACACCGAACTTTAAACTGGATAAAAGCAGGCTGGAAGAGCTTCTGGCGCTGATTTTAGACTGGGAGGGGGCCATTCCCTGGACAGTATCTTGGCCCAACGAATAAGGTTAGATCGTGTGAGGAACGAACCACGATCTGAACCGGTTTGTTG